>JAABTR010000274.1 GCA_011389755.1 Deltaproteobacteria bacterium
GGAAACTCGGCGTCCGAAAGCGTATTGCCGTCTCTGCGGTGTATACGGACGCCGGACCATGGAAAGCCTCGAAACTCCCTGCCATGCAGATGGCCTACTCGAATGGTACGCTCGCCGGGATGGGGCTCAGGAGCCTCCTCGATGAATATCGTCGTTTTGCTTCCTTATCGTGAACCGCCGTGTATGGAACCGTACGCACGGTGGTGTGGGAGCTGGGGCGGGAGACCGCCCCGGCTACCCGATTATGGGGTCGCCCTTTCAGGGCTGCCTCCACATCATCTTACAAACTTTGTTCAATCCTGAATGTGACTAAGAGACAGTTTTAAAAAGGGGGCAAGGGGGATTTTGTCACACTCCTGCAGCGTTCCCCTTTGACTCCTGCCTAGCCTTCTTGGGGGGCGACGCACTCGCGGTAGAGCATCGAGCAGTCCAGCAGCAAAGCAAAGTCGGCCTCGTCCGGATCGACGCAGACCCCTGTCAGACACTCAAAGAGCGCCTCTTCGCAGTCGCCTGTGACGTACTCGCACTCGCCGCAGGGGCTCGAACACAGGTACACGCTGGGGATATTGAGGGCCGATATGGCGGCGCAGACATCGGCCTGGCAGCCGTTTTTGTCCTTAGATGCGCACGCGTATTCTCCGCGGATTCCGTCTTCTACGGTCTGGGACGGTTCGTCGGGGTCGACCGACTCGGTATCACAACCGTCCGTGTTCGCTGCCTCACTACCTGTGTCTTCTTCGAGTCCGGTGTCTTGATAGCCCGTATCCTCGCCGCCTGTGTCGCTTGCATCCGCGGAGTCATTCGGGCTCTGCGCACCCCCCTGGTCTTCGTCCTGCCGGGGCTCGTTATCCCAGGCGCAGTCGTCGCAAGCTTCACTCCAGCAGCTACTGCCCACTCCATCGTCACATTCATCGATGATGCAGCCGGAGGCCATAAGACCGAGCGAAATTAAAAAACCGCCCATTGACAGACACACGTATCTCGTCATTTTCGTCTCTCCTTTTTTCTCTCAAGTTTTTTATTCTCGGCCGGCCGTCCGTTCGAACCGAAGACTCGAGCATAATCTGTGCCAGAGCGAGTACCTGCCGTTTTCCCGGGCCTCAAAGAACGCGAAGCGCTCAGCGTGTATCAAAAAGGCAACACCGGCCGTTGGCCCGCGCGACACAAAAAGCACCTTCAGCTGGATCGCGGCTCAAATCGCGCTAGCCTTTTTTTGATTCCGCTTAAATGGAATCAAGGAGGAGAGAGAAATGAATCGTTTAGCTACGAAACTGATGATGGCGTTTGTGCTCACTTTGCCTTTGGCGCTGACCGCGTGCGGCGATGACGATGATGACGCGACCGACGACCAAGACACCACCGTGGGGGGCGAAGGAGAAGGCGAAGGTGAAGGAGAGGGTGAAGGTGAGGGCGAGGGCGAAGGCGAGGAGCCTCAAATCGCGCTCACAGCGACGGCAAACGTCCCGGATGATTTTACAGGGACGCCCGTCAACCTCGTCGTTTACTATTTCGACCAACCAGGCGGCGGTATGCCCGCCGGCAAGGGCGTCGAGATCGCATATCCGACCATCGGCCCGGACGCTCCTTTGTCCATCGAGAGCCCGGCCGTCGCCCTCATGGATCCGTCGCAAGAGATCTCGGGTGACTTCTACGTGAGCGTCATTCTCTACATGGAGGGAGGCGGAACTCAGCTGCCCGAGCCAGATATCGACTACATCTACATGGCCACAGAGCCTGTCACCCTGGGTGGAGACGTGGTCGACCTGGGTGACGTGACCCTCGTAATCGCGCCCCCGATGGAATAAGAGCCCTTCACCGCCGATCTCCGCGTTTGAGGTCCTTGGCCCATTGTTTTACAATGCGCCTTTGCACCTTCGGAGGCCCAAGTCATGAAATCCACCGCCATACAAGACACCTATTCGGAAATGGTCAGCCACTGCTACGGCTGCGGCCGGCTCAACGATCACGGCTTGCAGATAAAGAGCTACTGGGACGGCGAGCGCAGCGTCTGCCGCTTCACGCCGCTGTCCCATCACACCGCCTTCCCCGGGTACGTCTACGGCGGGCTTATCGCCTCCCTCATCGACTGCCACGGCACGGGCACAGCCGCGGCCGCCGCCTACCAAGAGGCCGGGCGGCAGATGGGGACCGAGCCGGAGCTGCGTTTCGTGACGGGGTCGCTGGAGGTGAGGTACCTGCGGCCCACCCCGATAGACGCGACGTTGGAGCTGCGCGGATCGGTTCGGGAGCTGAAGGGCAAGAAAGTCGTCGTCGACATCGAACTTTTCGCCAAGGGAGACTTGTGCGTCAAAGCAACCGTGGTGGCCGTCCAGGCTCCACACAAGCTCATGTCTCAGGTTTCGGGATAAGCCTTGAAGAGTCATGCGCGCAGCGAGTGGCGTCGTGATCACCGCCTGTAAAGCAATACTGGACAACACAACAGTAATAATGTACAAAGATCTGTCATCGTAGAATCAATATCAAGAGGCGAACATAGCGGCAATAGAGCGGTCGCTCCGAGAATCATCATGGAAAACATCAACAACAGATTTCGGGGCGCCATGCTCGGGGCCGCCATTGGTGACGGGCTGGGCGCGACCCTCAAGGGGCAGCCCATACGCGATTTCGCTGCGCTGACCTCATGGATAAAAGATCCACCGGACACGCTCAGCTGCACCAACGTCACCTCTATGATTTTGGTCACCGCGCGTTCTCTTATCGACAGTAGAGGTTTCAACCCAGAGCACATGGCGGATCGACTCTCCGCCGCCGGCTGGCGAGCCCCCGACGTTCAGGGCTGGGACGATGAAACCGCCCGGGACCTGCTCGGCGGCGCGATATCTTATGGAAACGGCGCGGCCATGAGAATGACGCCCATCGGGCTCGTCTTCCACCGGCGACCGGAGCGGGCGGTCGAGACTGCCCGCATGGCGGCCGCCATCACCCACAACCACCCGATGGGCGAAGACGGCGCCGGCCTCCATGCCGGAGCGATCGCGGAGATAATGAGCGTTCCTTTGGAACAGAAGATCGACTCCACGGAGCTTCTCAAGTCGTTGCGAGAACACTCGGGGAGGCGGCGTTTTCGAGACATCCTCAGCGACATCGAGACCCTCTGGCTCGATAAAGCGAGCGAGGAGAGAGTCATCGAGGTGCTCGGAAACAGCGTCGAGGCTCACCGCTCAGTACCCACGGCGCTCTACTCCTTCCTCGCACACCACGAGACGTTTCCGAACGCGGTGCTCTACGCACTTTCGCTCGGAGGTGACGCCAACACCATCGCATCGATGACCGGCGCTTTGGCCGGAGCAGCGCTCGGAGAGTCGGCGATCCCGAGAAGCTGGGTTTCTCTCCTCCAAGAACGAGAAGAGCTCCTCGAGCTGAGTGACCGCCTGCTCGAGGTCAGCGTTGCCGCCTGTTGAAAAAACAACACACCTTGTCGCGTTGAAAGCGATGTCCTCGAGGGCTTCGGCGAGTCCCGCTCGCGTTTGACGGTGAGGCTGCTCATGCATACCACTGACGACATAACTTCTATTTATGACCGCAGCTTTTTTTCGGAGTTCGGCGCATCGAACCCTGTGTACGCGCGCTCATGCGCCCTCATCGCGACTGAGATACATCGGCGTTTCAAGCCGAAGACGGCGGTCGACTGGGGCTGCGGCGCGGGCCTCCACGTGGCGGCTTTGAGACGCGCGGGAGTCGATGCGATCGGTGTCGACGGCGCGGATGTCCCGGCCGACCTGCGCGCGGAGGGCGCCGAGGTTCGCATCGCGGATCTCGCGCGACCGATCCCCGCAGGGCTGGTGCCGCAGGAGTACGACCTGTCTGTGTGTATCGACGTGCTCGAACACCTGTCGATGACCGATGGGCGCGCGGCGCTTCACGCGATCACCCGGGGGGCCGGGCTGCTCATCCTCTCCTGCGCTCCCCCTGGGCAGGGCGGTCACCATCACGTCAACGAACAGCCGCGACGGTTTTGGGTAAACGAACTCGCGCAGCTGGGCTGGCAATATGACCGCCGCGAGACAGGGGCGATGGAGCAGAGCTTTTTGGCGCGACGCCAGGAGCTTCCGCTGAGCTGGATGTACCACAACCTGTGCATCTACAGGCCAAAAGAATCCTCACCCGGTCGAAACGCCGACGCGGCCTCGTGTATCAGCTCAACCTCGCGGAAACCAGCATGAGCTCGGCGGGTCCCTCACCTGCGTTTTCCCACGCTGTAGCCTGCATATCATCGAGGAGCACGCTGTCTCCCTCGCCAAGCTCGTAGCGTTCGTCACGCATCAAGAGGATGACCGAGCCTCGGATGCAGTAGGCGAACTCGCGGGTGCCCCTTCGTCGCTCGATCTGCCCCGTCTTGCCTGCTGGGTCAAGCGTCAGCAGCGTGGCGCGAAATACGTCATCGCCGCCCACCGGCAGCACCGACTCCGCGACCGCGCGCGACCATTCGCTGCGCAGCGGCTCTCGTTCATCGCGTCGCAGGATCATGGCGGCCCGCGACTTCGACTTATCGCGAAGCATATCGACCAGCTCCACGTCGAGCGCGACGCAGATGCGCTGCAACGAGGCCAGAGAGGGAGAGCTCTGCCCTAGCTCCACTTGCGAGAGGAAGCTCGCCGAAAACCCAGTGCGTTCGGCAAGGGCTCTGAGAGAAAGTTGCAGGGATTCACGCGCTGCTCGGAGCCGTGGTCCTATGTTGAGCGGGTTGATAGCTTCTCTCCTTCTGTCCAGTATTACTTGACAGTCGTGCGGCCGGATTGTACATAACCCGCGCGAGAGGAGCAAGAATGATTTGCGAGAGTTCTAGCCCGGCGGGCGACATGCCGCCCTTTGCCAAATCCAGCCACATGGTCCCGGACGTTCAATTCATCGAATAATTCGAGGCCCGAGTGATGCGGGGCGCGGGACGCATACTTTTCAAAAAGGGTGAAGGTTTGTTCAATCGAACACAAGAAGACGAAAAGCAGTTCCTCGAGGAGATCAAGGCGAAGCTATCGGTAGAGCTGAAGCACATGAGCGGCCGAGTGAGCCGCTACGCCCAGGACGTCCGAGAGCAGAAGCAGTACATGTGGGATAGCAAGGGCGACATGGACCACGTCGAGAAGATATCGGCGCGAGAGTCCGCCGATCAGACGATGCGCAGCGGCGAGGTCGCGCTCGACGCCAAACGGCGAATCGAAAAGCTCCTTCAGTCGCCTTACTTCGGTCGTTTCGATTTTAGAAGAGACGACGACAGCTTCGAGGAGATGCCCGTCTACGTGGGGATCCATTCGTTCAGTGACCGTGAGAACCGCAGGAGCGTCATCTTCGACTGGCGGGCGCCCATCTGCGCGATGTTCTACGACTTCGAGCTCGGACACGCCCGTTACCGATCCCCGTCCGGCGAGGTGCATGGTGACATCACGCTCAAGCGCCAGTTTCGAATTCGTCGTGGACAGATGGAGTTCATGCTCGAGAGCGGGCTCAATATCATGGACGACGTCCTCCAAGAAGAGCTGAGCCGCACATCCGACGAGCGGATGAAGAACATCGTTGCGACGATCCAGCGCGATCAAAACGCCATCATCCGCAACGAAGACGCCGAGGTCTTGATCATCCAGGGGGTCGCCGGCTCAGGCAAGACGTCGATCGCCCTGCACCGAATCGCTTTTCTGCTCTATCGCTTCAAGGAGACCCTCAGCTCGAAGGACGTCCTCATCATCTCTCCCAACAAAGTCTTCGCGGACTTCATCTCCAACGTCCTCCCGGAGCTCGGCGAGGAGCAGATCACCGAGCTGGAGATGGAGAGCCTCGCGAACGAGCTGCTCGGGCGGCGCTACAAGTTTCAGACGCACCTCGAGCAATCGTCGATGTTGCTGGAGGGCCGCGACCCCAACCTCGGGCGGCGCATCCGCGCAAAAGCATCAACCGAGTTCCTGGGGAAGCTCGAGGAGTATGTCAAACATGTGGAAGCGTCGCGCTTTTGCCCCGTCGATCTGCCCGTGCGCGACCACGCGGTGCCGGCGACGATCCTCGATGTGGCCTATCGAAAACGGCCCGATCTGCCTTTGACGCAGCGGCTGCGCTGGGTCGCCGAGTGCGCCGAGCACGAAGCCTGGGTCCAGTGGCGTGTGGAGCTCACCGCCAAGGAACGGGCGGCGCTGAAAGCCGCCGTGAGAAAGATGGGCCGAAACGCCGCGCTGAAAACCCTCTACCGAGAGTTCTACGTCTGGCTGGGGCAGCCCGAGCTGTTCAAGGCGGTCCGGGGGAGGCTCGAGTACTGCGACGTTTTTCCTCTCATCTATCTCAAGCTGCGCCTGGATCGCGAAGACGGCGCCTATCGGCACATCAAGCACCTCGTGGTCGATGAGATGCAAGACTACACACCCGTGCAATACGCGGTGCTGGCGCGGCTGTTTCCCTGCAACAAGACGATCCTCGGCGACGTCAACCAGTCTCTCAACGCATGGGCCGCGAGCACGGCCGAGACCATCAGCGAGCTGCTGCGCCACTGTGAGTGCGTGAAGCTCTATAAGAGCTATCGCTCCTCTTATGAGATCACGCAGTTCGCGCAGAGCATCTCGCCGAGCGCCGATCTGGTGGCCATCGAACGTCACGGTCCCAAACCCAGAGTCTTGGCATGTCGCGACGAATCCCAGGAGCACGACCTCGTCGTTCAGATGATTTCGCACTTTAGGAAGCAAGACTTCCAGACCATGGCGATCATCTGCAAGACCCAAGAGGGGGCGCACAGGCTGTTCAAGAGTATCCGCAAAAAAGGCGAAGATGCTCATCTTTTGACCGCGAGAAGCACTGCGTTCGAATCCGGCGTCGTCGTCTGCTCGGTGCATCTCGCCAAAGGTCTCGAGTTCGACCGGGTGCTCGTGCCGGATGCGTCGGAAAAGTCCTACCAAAGCGCGCTCGACAGAAACCTGCTCTACGTTGCCTGCACCCGGGCCATGCACGACCTCGTCTTGACTCATACCGGCGCCCGCACTCCGTTCATCGGCGACGAGGCCCCCTATGAAGGGGACACGCAGCTGTGATTTTCACTTGGTGATAGGAGCCGGGGGAGCGCACGGGCGCGGAAGGCGAGAAATAACTCAGCGGAGCATGGCCACTTCGTCGGTGGCCTGCGAATCGTCTTTGGACTCGTGATAGAGGCGCAGGGCGACGCCCTTGCCGTCTGGGGTGGTTATGAAACGCGGCAACCCGCCGTGAACGTACACGATGAAGCGGGCGCCGGTCTCCCGCTGGAGAGCCTTGACCGAGCGGATCATGGGGTGACTGCTCAGGTATTCGATCCACCCTTCGCGTTTGACGAGCCCGCCGGGCACATCCACCACGACGCCGTTGGGATCCCGCACCCGATAGGCTGTGGCGTACTCGGCCGGCCAGCGGGTCGGCAGGATCAAGGTCACGTCGCTTGGATCCAAGCCGCCTTGACTATTTTCGGGTTGGGCGCTGTCCGCCGGGGCGTCCTCGATCTTTTTCTCTTCGTTTGTCTCGAGTGTCTCGAGTGTCTCGAGATCTTGCGGCGCCTGTGCGCTCGGCTCGGCCTCGCCTTCTGGTGCGACTTCCTTGTGCATCCCCTCGTGGGTCGCGGCGTAACCGGCGCCGGGCTCTTCTTCCAGTCGCGTTGCAGCGG
>JAABTR010000275.1 GCA_011389755.1 Deltaproteobacteria bacterium
TGCGACTTCCTTGTGCATCCCCTCGTGGGTCGCGGCGTAACCGGCGCCGGGCTCTTCTTCCAGTCGCGTTGCAGCGGCCGGCTGGACTCTCGGCTCGGGAGTCCGCGCAGCGCGATCTTCTTCGGAAGGGGGCTCGGGTTCGGCCACCGCCTGGTTTTCTGCGGGGTGCAGGGCGCCGCTTTCGACCAGCGCCTGAGTCTCCTCGGCCGGGGCCACGGTGATTCCGGCGATAATGCTCTTGACGTCGGTCGTGTCGATGACGCCGGCTCTGTCCAACGAGTAGATTCCGGCTCCCGCTGACAGCACAATCCCGGCCCAGATGGCGGCGCCGGCCAGCTTCTTGCGCCTGCGACTGCGCGTCCTGCTCATGATCTCCTCAGCGCAGGGAAATTCACCGCAGGAGACCCACGCCGGATCCTCGCCATCCTGCTCGGCCAAGTAGCTGGCGCCGGGAAAGTCGGACTTTTGTTTCTTCTGACGACCTCTGTCGTACTGACCACGTCTTTCTTCGCTAAAATCGAGCTCGAGGCTGCTCCAAGAGTCCCGATCCGACGTCCAGGGGGCTCGGGCCGCGGCGGTCTCGGTCTTCAGTTCCGGCGCGGGGACCGGCGCGGGCTCGGCCTCTGGGGGAGCTTTGGCGTTCTCCAGCAGCTCCTTGGGGGGCGAGGTGAGCACGGTGTCGCGCTGCTCCTGGGTGCGGATGGACAATCGCAGACGCGGCAGGCCGGATACGGGGTCGTCCTCGACCCCAATGCGGTGGATCGCGCCGCGCACCGAAGGCTCGCCTTCTTTGCCTTTGAAGGTCACGGGGATGTCGCACTCCAGCGCCGGGAAGGGACAAACCAAGGACATTCCGCGGCCCGTGTGCTTATCTCGTATCGTATTGACCGCGGAGCTCGCGCCATCGATTTTTAGTTTCACTATCGTTGGCGACTTATCATCGGCCGCCGAGCTGTCATTGTTCATGATGGTCCTCCCTGAGGCTCAGGACATTTCCCCTTTTTTAACACGGGCCCTCGGTGTGGGCAAAAAAACTACAAAAGAGCACACTTCTTGCGTCTCATTAGAGTTGCGGCGCCCCTTTTCCTTCTCTTTCAAGTGAGGGGCAAAGGAGCGTATACTGAGCCCATGAACAGCGACACACTCGAAGGCCGCGCCGTCCTTTTGGGGATCACGGGCGGCATCGCCGCTTACAAAAGCGCCTCTTTGTGCCGACTTTTTGTCAAAGCCGGCGCCCACGTTCAGGTGGTGATGAGCCGCGCCGCCTGCGAGTTCATCACCCCGCTGACGCTCCAGACCTTGTCGGGCCGCGAGGTCCACGTGGACATGTTCGGCAGGTCGGTCAAAGGGGTTGAGCACATCGACCTGGCCGATGACGCGGAGCTCTTTGTCGTTGCGCCGGCCACCGCCGACTACCTGGCTCGCGCCGCGACCGGGCGCGCCAGCGACCTCATCTCGGCGGTGACCTTGGCGTTTACCAAGCAGGTGCTCGCGGCGCCGGCCATGAACACCAACATGTGGAACAACCCGGCCACCCGCCGCAACCTCGACACCCTCGCCGCCTCCCACGGCTGGAATTTTGTGCAACCCGGCAGCGGCGAGCTGGCCTGCGGCTGGTCCGGCCAGGGGCGCATGGCCGAACCCGAGGAGATCCTAGAAGCGGCCTCAGCGCTTTTTTCGGCCGATCTTCGGGGGCGCGCCGTGCTGGTCACGGCCGGACCCACGGTGGAAGACATCGATCCGGTCCGCTTTTTGTCAAACCGCTCTTCGGGCAAGATGGGCTACGCCGTGGCCGCCGCCGCGGCGCGAAGGGGCGCCGAGGTGATCCTCGTGTCGGGCCCCACCGCCCTGCCCTGTCCGGCCGGAGTCCGCCGCGTGGACGTGCGCTCGGCCCTCGAGATGCAACGGGCGGTCGACGAAAACATCGCGGAGGTGGACGCCGTGGTCATGTGCGCGGCGGTAGCCGACTACCGCCCGGCGAAGGTGGCTCCCCACAAGCTCAAAAAACAGCGCGGCGAGGACGAGAGGATCATCGAGCTGGTGCGCAACCCCGACATCCTCGCCGGCCTGGGCGCCCGGTTCGCAGATGCCCCGAGCCGCCCCGTGCTCGCAGGGTTCGCCCTCGAGACCAAGGACTTAGAGCGGGCGGCGCAAAAGAAGCTCGCCGCCAAGGGCGCCGATATCATCGTGGCCAACCTGGCCGCCGACGGCTTCGCCAAAGACGACAACGCGGCCTTGATTTTGGGCCGAGACGGCGCGCGCCGGGACACCGGGCGGGTGTCCAAGCGGCAGCTCGCCGAGGTCATCCTCGACGAGATCAAGTCACGATTCCCAGCCAATCCCTGAGCAAGAACAAGATCCGCCCGATGAGAATGTAGACCCGCGAGAGGATCGTGTAGCTGAACGTGGCTCCGAACCCGATCATGATAATCCACGAGCCCACGGTGGCGGTCTTGCCTATGATTCCTCGATGCGCCTTGGTGAACACGAAGTACACGAGCGCCGCCACGGTCCCCGCCACGAGCACGATGTTCCCCAAGACGACATCCCAGGTGCCGGTCAGATTCACTTGGAGGGTGCCGGCCACCTGGGACAGGACCCTGGCCTCCATGAACGCGGGGATGGTCAGCCCCATGTCCACGGAGACCCAAAACGCCAGGGCGAGACGATACAGGTCCTGGGTCTTCTCCATGTACTTGCCGGCCCACAAAAAGCACAACAAGACGGGCACCCACAGGTGCGCCTGGGCGCCGAGACCGTCTTCGACGAGGGGCTCTATCAGCTCGGGCAAGAAGACGTTGTGCCAGTAGATGACAAAGACGTATCCCCCCGAAAGCCCCACGAGGAGGTGCTCGACGAGGGCAAACAGGGGATTGTCTTTGTAGAGAAATGAAAAGACGCTCAGCGTCAAGATGGCCGCGATCCAGACGTAGGGGTCGGTCGAAAGGTTCATGACCTCACCTGCTTGTCCTTCGAACGCGCGGCGAAGTGACCTAAATTTCCGATGACGATGAGCCCCAAGATCGCGGCGATGGCCAGGGACTGGGACCCCAGGGCGCGGGTGGCGTCGCCGGGCTCGTCCAAGAAGCCGGCGTCCACGAGCAGCCACTCGAGCTCCGCCCCGGCCCGCCCTCCGGCGATGAGGCCGTCCACCTGGCCGGTTTGGACATAGGGAAAGTAGTCGGTGGCCTGGACCGCGGTGCACGCCATCAAAAACTCGAAGCCGAAGGGGGCGACCCCGTAGGAGATCCAAAACTGCGGCATGGTGTTGGAGGCGATGTCGATGACCGCGCTGAAATCGCCGAGCCTGCTGGCCGTGTCCATGATCGGCAGGTTCTCGAGCCGGATGCCCCGATCGTCCTTGTGGAAGTAATCCTCGATGGAGGTCCCCATGGCGTTGATGGCCATGGTAAACGCCGAGGCGTATCCCAAAAAGGCATAGTCGGCGCCGTACTCGAGGCCGTACTTTGCGGCCATGTCCTCGAGCAAGCGCCTTGTGGGAGCGGCCGCCTCGGGGAGCAGCGTCATGAACACCACGGGCTTTTTGACCGCGAAGACCCGGTGCATGACCGCCACGAGGATGGGCTCCATCTCGGCCATAGTCTGGGGCCCGTAGTCGACGCATATGAGCAGGGGCCCTTGGCGCTCCACCGCCGCGTTCAAAGCCCGCAAGAACCGCTCGGTCTGAGGCCCGGCCTTGGGTCGCACGGAGATGGGGGCGAAAAAAGGCAGCAAGACAGCCAAGGCGAGCACCGCAAAGACGAATCGCCTGTTTACGCGAGACAAACGGATAAGAAAACGACGCAAGGGTCAGCCCCCCTTGCCCAGGACGCTGCGGTCCACGCCGATGATGGTCTTGAGGGCCACCGAGATAGCGCCGAGGGCCACGCCGATGATGATGGCGCGCTTGGCCGCCGTGTTGGGATATTCCAGCAAAAACGCCGCGGCGTCGCTGAGCACCGGCACGGCGTTTTCCACCGCGGGGATGAGCCCCAGCATCACCACGGCCGCCGAGACGAGCAGCACCGTGGCGCCCGCCGTCCGAGCCCGAAAGGCGCGAAACGCCGCAGAGGCGATGTAAAATGCCAGCAGCGAAAACACCGTCGCCTCGATGGGGGTAATGAGGTACTCGAACCAGTCGGAGAACACGCTGCTATCCTCGACCCCCCAGACCATTCCGGCGAAGATCATCGCGGCCATCGACAAAAGCGTCACCGCCGAGTAGCCCCAG
>JAABTR010000276.1 GCA_011389755.1 Deltaproteobacteria bacterium
GTCCGGCTCAAGTGCTCGACTCGGTCTTCGATGGGAACGTGGTGAGCTCAGACGCCGCCGGTGGAGCCATAAGAGCCTTTGAGAAAATCGACATTCGGCGAAGCCGCTTCAAAAAAAATATCGCCGGCAGCGGCGGCGCCATCTACCTCGATCCCCGATCTGGGCCCGCCTCTCGCATCGAGGCGTGTGATTTTATCGCCAATCGGGCGGGGTCTGCTGGCGGCGCCATCGCTGCGCGCTGCTTCGCGATGCTCGAGAGATCATCGTTCGAGGAGAACCGCGTGGACGCCGAGACCGGTTGCGGCGCGGCTGTTTATGGGTTTGGCGGCAAATTGTGCGGCCGGCATCTGGAGTTTCGTCGCAACTCATCGATGGGACGCGGCGGGGCGCTCTGTGTGGAAGAGAGCAGCGCTGCCTTTGTGAACATCCTCGTTGTTGAGAATCGAGGGCAGCGCGGCGGCGCGGGCCTTTACGCCGATGTCCCCGGGCGCCGGCGGCTCTCGCCGCCCGAACCCGCGGCGGTGGTCCTGGTCAACGCAACGGTGGCCGACAACACGGCG
>JAABTR010000277.1 GCA_011389755.1 Deltaproteobacteria bacterium
GGGGCTCTGGTTGGAGTCGGGACGCGGCGCGATCATCAACTCCATCGTCTGGGGCAATGAGGATGGGCAAGAAGATCTTCAAAAGAGCGCCGATGAAATTTTCGCAGCGGGTACAAAGGGGCAGGTCGTCTCGGTCATGGCGAGCGATGTGGACGATGCCCAGGGACAGCTGCGCGATGCCTCGGGCCGGATCAACGGGGGAGGGTACCGCCCCGGTGAGCTGGGCAACATCTCGCTGCCGCCTCTGTTCGTAAACGATGAAGCGGGCGGCGGGTACCTCTTGTCGCAGCTGACGGGCGGGCAGAGGTCCAAATCCCCGGCGGTGGATGCCGCAGCGGTGGAGGTGGAGCTTTTGGGCCTGCAAGGAATGTCGTGCTACGAAGATATCATGGAGTCGGCCGCGCAGCTGCGCCACCGAACCACGAGCACCTCGGGAAACCCGGACGGCGTCTGGCTTGACATGGGTTACCACTACCCGGCTGACGGCCGTCAGATGTCAGTAGAGCCCGAGCTTGCTGAGCGAAACGTCGGCGATGAGCCCGATGAGGAAGAGAATTCCGAACAGGCGATTGTAAACAAAGGCGTGGGCCGAGAGGTACAAGGGCCAGACGTTCGGGGGAAGCTCCGCGGGCGCCGACCGGGGGCGAGGCCTGCGCAGCACGTTCGCGGCCCAAAGCAGCTTGGGCAGTGCAAGCAGGGTCAGGCCGAGGGCGAAGCCGAGAAAACCTGCGTAGACCAGGTAGGCGAGCAGCGCGTACTGGGCTATCCACATCGCGATGACGCTCAAGCGAGCCGCGGGCTCGCCGATAATCACCGGTAGAGTCCGAACTTTTTTGGCCCGGTCCTGCTCGAGCTTGTCGGTGTGCTTACCGAAGAGCACCGTGGTGGGGCCGAAGGCGTAAGCCACTGAGATGAGAACGATATTCCAGTCCCACTGGCCGCCGGTCACCACGTAGTAGGTGCCCCCGACCATGAGCGGCCCCCAGACGAGGACCACGGCGGGCTCTCCCAAGCCGATATACTTGAGCGGCCACGTGTAGAACAGCACGAAGAAGGCACCGGCGCCCAAGAGCGCCAAGGTGGTCGTCCCCGTCTCCCACACCAGGTAGCCGCCGGCGGCGAGAGCGATGAGCCCGCTGACGGCGATGTAGGCCCACAGCTGCTTGATGCTCATGAGCCCGTGCTCGAGCGGCTGTGGTCCGTACTGCGAACGGAAATAATTGTCCTTGTCGATGCCTTTTTTGTGGTCGGTCAGGTCGTTGAGCAGGTTGTTGGCGGCATGGGCGAAGATGAGCCCCACCATGCAGGCGGCGAACCGAACCCCCGAGAAGGAGCCGTTTCGAAAGGCCAAGAGTCCGCCGATGGCGCACGACAACGCGGTCATGATGAACACCGCGGCGCGTGTGGCGATGAGCCATCGGGAGACGATATCCAGCTCGTCCCATTCTTCTTTGGTAACGCGCGGAATAACGCGTAGGGCGCGGCCCCACATTGCGACGTTTATCATGGCACCCTCTTTGAAAAAGGTTTATCTCGCCCACACATTTGTTGATTCGCCGCTGCGTGTCAACATCGGGCCGGCGCGATTGCGGGAAATAAAACGACTTGGCGCCGCCGCGATGGGGGATATACTTCCTCATGTGACAAAAGACGAAAAGACAAAGGCCTAAGGCGTGGGGGATCGAGACAAAAAAGACACCCATCCATCCGTGTTCGGTCTTGACTGGGCCAGTGAGGCTCGCGCCGCGAAGTCGGGCACCTCTCAAGGTGTGTCGAGTGGTTTTTTCAATTCGGCATACAGCGCATCAACCGATCTCGAGCGCGTCCGGGCCCGGGTCTTGCTTTTGCGCGGGGATTTCACACCTTCGCGTCTCGTCGAGCAGAGCCTGCGCCGGGCCAACCATATCATCGCCGTCGCCCCCGGAGAGCAGCAGTTCGTCTCCATGAGTCGCTCCGGCTCCTTCGATGTTTTTTTGCTGGACGATTCCATCTCATTCGACAGGCGGCTCGAGGTGGTCGAGCAGCTTCGGAGGCTGCACCCCAATGTCCCCGTCGTACTCATATTAGAGCCCGGGGGGCAGCAGTTTCAGGAAAGGGCAAACGCCGCGGGCGTCACCCACTGCCTCGTCCGCGACGCCGACGGCTCGTACCTGCTCGACACGCCGGACGCCATCGAGAGGCTGGCCAAAGCGCGTCGCTCCCGCCGCAGCTCTCAACCCATCGCGTCGGCTCCCGGCGGTAATGAATCCACCGAGCAGATCGACATCGCTCCCATCGCGCGGCAGGTCCTCGGGGCGGCGAAGGGGAAAAAGCGCGCCTGCTTCATCGTGCTGGGGGGCGCGGACGTGGGCTCCGTTGTTCCTTTGGACGATCCCCTGATCATGATAGGGCGGGACTCGGCGTGCAACATGCAGCTCGTGGACGAGGGTATCTCCCGGTTCCACGCGCGGGTCCGCACCGACGAAGCCGGCAACGTGGTCATACGCGACCTGGAGAGCACGAACGGCACCTATGTGGACGGCGAACGCATCAGCGAGCGCATGCTCCGAGAGGGTGACAAGGTTGTGCTCGGGCGATCCACCGTGGTCAAGTTCGTGCTTCAAGACGCCCTCGACAAGAGCTATCACGACGAGCTTTATGAGTCGTCCACCAGGGATGCCCTCACGGGGGCGTTTAACCGCAAGTACTGCATGGAAAAGATGGTGGGGGATCTCTCGTTTGCCCGGCGGCACCGGTTGCCGTTTTCGTTTCTGATCTTCGACATCGACCACTTCAAGCGCGTCAACGACACCTACGGCCACCAGACCGGGGATGACGCCTTGGTGGAGGTGTCGAAAGCGGTGCTCAGCACCATCCGCACTGAAGATGTGCTCGGACGTTACGGTGGTGAGGAGTTCGCCATAATCGCTTCG
>JAABTR010000890.1 GCA_011389755.1 Deltaproteobacteria bacterium
TGACGTGGGGCTTTCCTTGGCCGAACGCATTCGGGCGGTGGTTGCGAAGCTGGATATCCCGGCTCGCGACAGATTCGATGTTTCGGTTCACGTGACAGTAAGTGTCGGTGTCGCGACGGTCCACCCCGAAGTCATCGTCGACTCGGGGAAGGTCGTCGCCATGGCGGACGAAAACCTCTACAAGGCGAAGAAGAGCGGACGAAACAAGGTGGTGGCGTCCCAGATGAGGCGCATCGAGCCCCTCGGCGGGGATCCCAAAAAGACCAAGCCGAACTTTTAAGAACCTCCTTTTTTTCACAGGCATGATCCGGTGCTGGTGTGAATATGTATACGCCCGGGTTGTTTCGTGGGGAGGAGAAAAAGGGCGAACGTGCCTGTTCATAGTGATGATGTGACGGTAAAAATCGCAACATTATGGAATGTGATGAGATAGCGTGCATCCCCCGAATCCGGGTGTTATGTTAGCGCCATATTTCAAAGGCCCGGGGACCGAGTGATGCTGCGCGCTGGCTCGGTCGATCTCTATGCGAAAGGGTGGGGACTTTATGTTGGCTTGTTTAAATGAAACGTTGCTCCCCGGTATATCTTTGCGGGACGAGCTTCGGGCCTTTATCGACAGCGATAGGGGGACTCTCGCACATATCGTTGAGCAGATTCGTGCGAGGAGCTCGCGGCGCGCGACGCGGCTCTATGCAGGCAGCGTGGACGGCAAACCGGCCTATCCCATGTCCCGAATTCCAGCTCCGGCTCCCGGTGGGCTGTTCGTCGGGAAGATGCCGGGGCGGGAAGGGCGCTTGACTGAGGAGCTGACGGCGCTCAGGGAGTTTGGGATCTGGGCCGTCATCTGCTTGGTCCCCGTCTATGACATCGAAAAAAAGTATTACAATTCCCTCTACCTGCCCATGGTTCGGGAGCTGTTCAAAGACAATTTTCGTCACTTGGAGATTCTGGACCATCAGGTGCCGGCAGATGATGACGCCTTTGTTGCACAAGTGAATCGCACGATCAGGTGTCTCAAGGCGGGGCGACGTGTCTTGGTTCATTGCGTCTCCGGCTGCGGACGCTCGGGGCTCTTTGCGTCCTGTGTCTTGACCGCCCTGGGCGTCGATCCGCTCGAGGCGATGCTTTGTTACGGAGCCTCTCGAGGTTGCGGCCTTGAAACCCCGGAGCAGATCGCATACGTGCTTCGATTTGCGCGACACGACAAGGCGCGATCTTCGGTCATCGCTTGATGAGAACCGCCCCGAGGCGTGCACCACCGCCGATTTCATGTCAGCTTCAAAAGAGCTGTGGTGTGCATGTTGAAAAAAATTGTGTTCTTGGTGTTTGGGGGTGCCCTGGCGGCGTCGGGTTGCGGGGCCCGTCCCTCGGACGAGGCGGCCGCTCCCTCGGGGAGGAGCGAATCTCTTGCTTTGAAGAGCGGTTTCGGGCGGGCTCCTGAGGAGCCTCGGACCAAGCCCACAGAGCAGACCCGCGGGGCGCCCTCTGCGCCTTCGCCTTCGCCGCCGGCGATCTTTGTGTCTTCGAAAGAAATAGAAGACCGCGTGGCTCAGGCCATCGCGCAAGGGCGGATACCCGGCTGCGTGGTGGCGGTGGGAACAGGAGATGGGCTCGCGTTTTTAGAAGCTTTTGGCAACAGGGCCCTTGAGCCCGCCCCCGAACCGATGACCACAGACACGCGCTTCGATTTGGCCTCTTTGACCAAACCGATAGCCACCGCGTCAGCTGCGTTTTTGCTTCGCGAAAGAGGGACGCTCGAGCTCGACGAGGCTGTGGCGGCGACGCTGCCCGCTTTCGATGTCCCCGGAAAGCGCGGCATAACCGTTCGCCATCTCCTGATGCACGTATCGGGGCTGCCGGCGGTGTCCCCCCTGCGCCATTACACCTCGGGAATGGATGAGGCGATATCCCACTTCGGGGGGCTTCCACTCGAGAGCCGCCCGAAAGAGAGGTTCCGATACAGCGACGTCGGGTTCATCGCCCTGGGAGCGTTGCTGGACAAGAAGACGACGGGAGGCTTTGAGCAGCTATTGCGGGAGGCCCTGTGGGAGCCGCTGCGCATGACAAGCACCGGCTTCGGGGCTTTTGAAGCGCAAAAACAGCGAACCGCGCCCACTACGCTGCGGGACGACGAGATGATCCGCGGCGTCGTACAGGATCCGAGGGCGTACAGGCTCGGTGGTGTCGCCGGCAATGCCGGGCTGTTTTCCACAGCCGAGGATCTCGCGTTGTTCGCGCGGATGCTGCTGCGTGGCGGTCGCCTGGAAGGGCGGCGCGTTTTGTTCGAAGAGTCGGTGCAGCTGATGGAGGCGCCGGCTGTGGCCGGAGCTGCGTGGCGGACTCTGGGGTGGGATGTGCAAAGCGGCTACTCCCGCAGCCGCCCGCCGAGTATGGGGCCCAGGGCATTCGGTCACACCGGCTACACCGGCACTGCCGTATGGATTGACCCCGATTTGGATCTGTTTGTGATTTTTTTGAGCAATCGCGTCCACCCCGAGGGCACCGCCCCGGTTCACGACGTGGTGGCTGATATTGGTGATGTGGCGGTTCAGGCAGCCGCTCCTCGCCGGAAGGAGCGTCAGTGCTTCGAAGCCGGACGGGCGAGACCGGGGATCGACGGCTTGCTCGAAGATGGGTTCGCCGCGCTCGCGGACCTGCGGGTGGGGCTCGTCACCAATAACGCCGCTCGCACGCGCGATGGTCGCCGCACCCTCGATGTGCTGGCCGAGTCGCCGCGCGTAAAGCTCGTCAAGGTCTTTTCCCCCGAGCATGGGCTGGACGCGAGGCTGGAGGGCCACGTCCGCGATGGTGAGGACGCGGGCACGGGGCTGGAGGTCATCAGCCTGTTCGGGAAAAAGCGTGTCCCTTCGAAAGCCGATGTCGCGGACATCGACGTGATCGTGTTCGACCTTCAAGACGCAGGGGTCCGTTACTTTACCTACACCTCGACCCTCTACCACATTTTGGAGCGCCTATCGGGGACGGGGAAAAAGGTCGTGGTCCTCGATCGGCCCAACCCCATGGGCGGGATGCGTCTCGCCGGGCCGCCGAAGGATCCCCGCGTGGAGACCTTTGTCAATTACTACGATTTACCCGTTATGCACGGGATGACCGCCGGTGAGCTCGCGCGGATGTTCGTGGCCGAGCAGGGGTTTGTGCTGGATCTCGTGGTCGTGCCCGTAGAGCGCTGGCGGGTCGACTTGGGTTTCGATGAAACCGGGCTCGACTGGCACCCCCCCTCTCCGAACCTGCGCAGCTTTGCCGCCACCATGCTCTATCCGTGCGTGGGGCTCTTGGAGAGCACGAATATTTCGGTCGGCCGGGGAACAAAAACCCCTTTTGAAGTGCTGGGCGCCCCGTGGTTGAAAGCGGACGAGCTGGCCCGAGCCCTCGAGGGCGAGCCTACAAAAGGGCTGGAATACGACGTGGTCGAGTTTGAGCCCAAGCAAAGCAGGTATGCCGGAAAAACCTGCCGCGGGTTGCGCTTTCGAGTCACGAACCTGCGCGAGTTCGAGCCGGTCAAGACGGCGATGCTCCTGTCTCGTCACCTCATGGAGCTGCATCGAGGCGACTGGCAGTACCGCAAGCTGATACGTCTCGTCGCCCACGGTGAGACCTTGCGCAACCTCGAAGCGGGCCGGAGCCTAGATGTCATAGAAAGAGCCTGGCAAAGTCGGCTCGACGCATTTCAAGAGAGACGCTCGCGCCACCTTTTGTATCCTCGCCTCGACTGCTCGGGCTCAGACGCCGGATTGTAAGAACGACTCGATGCCGCTTTTAACCTCGCCGACGGTTTGGAACCTGCTCGAGGGGTTCTTCTCCATGCACTTGAGCGCGATCTCGCTCAGGCGAGGCGGTACAGTTCGCTGCGCCCTTTTCTCAGGGGGCTCGATGTCGCATGTGATGGCCAGGTCCTGCAGGTGGTTCAAAGTTCCCGAGAGGCTGTGATGCGGGGGGGTCGCGGTGAGCAAAAAGTAGAGCGTCGCGCCGAGTCCGAAGATGTCCGATCGTTCGTCTGTGGCCATGTGATGCCCCAAGGCTTGCTCCGGTGAGGCATAGGCGAGCGTCCCGATGGGCATGCCGTTTTGGGTCATGATCTTCCCTGGAGACTCGCTGACGAAGACGCGGCTTTTTCCGGGCTGGGACTGCTTGAGATGGTGGGGGATTTTGGCGAGCCCCCAGTCCATGAGGTAGGCCTCGCCGAACTGGCCGACCATGATGTTATCCGGCTTGATGTCTCTGTGGATGACGCCGCGATCGTGGGCCAGGCTCACGGCCTCGCAGACCTTCATGAAAACCTGGAGGCCTTCGAACAACAGTTCCTTGGGGTCGGCGTGTTCATCCCGGATGATGTGGGTGAGCGTCTTGCCTCTGACGAGCGGCATTGTGAAGAAAAGAGCATTTGGGCAAAGGAGCGCTCCTTCCACGTCGATGCCGAGCTCGTACACCGGAACGATGCTCGGATGCTCGAGCTGCGCCGCGATCTGCGCTTCGTCGAGGAGGCGCTTGCGCACGCCGGGATCGTCGGCGTAGCGGGGGCGGAGTGTCTTGAGCGCCACCGTGCGTTTGAGGTTGCGATCGAGCGCCTGGCGCACAACGCTGACACCTCCGGCGCCGATCTCGTCGCCGAGGGTGAATCGCTCTTGCAGCTTTTCGAAAGGGGCTTTGCCCGTAGGTGAGGACATGCTCAAAAGCTAGCGCGGTTCTTTGCTTTGAGCAATGATCGCCTACAGTTCGCAGCGCAGGACGCGCTTGGCGCTGCCGTGTGCCTCGACATCGCTAGGCAGTCTCACCAAGAAGCCGCTGTCGCATGCGCCGTTGCGGTCGGAATCGGTGGCCACGCGCCACGGCTCGGTGGTAGCGTCGCGCAGACCCACGACGCGATAGCGGGGGACTTCGGACCCGTCGACGACCTCGAGGCTTTGGATCCGGCACGCACGGCGAACATCGGCGGCATAGGTCGATTCGAGCTCAAAGACGTTTCTCGCCATATCTGCGCTCAGATCGGAGACCACGTGGAGCGGTAAGTACAGCCCGTCCGGGCCGAGGTGCTCGGCAAAGAGGATCGACGGCGGATCCGAGCTGAGCACCGAGGAGGGGATGCAGCTCTGCAGAGGATCGAGGTCGCGCAGCTCCGAATCGAGCTTGGCGACAAGCTCGGCGGCGGCAGTTTCGGCCGAATCCTCGGAGCCGGAGTCGTCCACGAAGCCGTCTATCACTCGGACTCTCATCTGCTCGAGGACTTCTGTCGTCTTTTGAAGTCGGCGCAGGCCAGGGGGATAAGCGGCGCCCGGCAACGCGGCGGGCGCCAGCCCAACAGGATCTCCCTTTGTCGCCCCGGCGGCGGCGAAGTCGATGCGGGGTGGCAGCGGCGCAGTCGCCTCTCGCGTCTGGGGATTCGCTGGGAGCTGCACCAAGACGACCACGAAGTCTTGCGGGTCGAAAGAGATGTCGCGCACCATGCTGTGCAGCTGCTCTTTGTGGCAATCGGAGCGGGGAGGCAGACCGAAGTAGTCATCGTAGACGCTGTCGACGCAGGTGCTGCCCGGATCGCTCTCCGGATAGCGAAGGCCGTTATCGATCACGCCCTGGCTGCAGTCGTCGCCGCGGGCGAGCCACACAAGCACGTGCACTCCGGCGTAGGTGCGGTCGGTTTCGTCTCGCCTGAGCCCATCGAAGCCCACCCTGATGAACTGGCGCCAGGTACACTGGGCATCCGAGCCCACCACGAAGCCGTCGTTTGTGTTTTCGAAGCCGCCCTCGACCCCTTCGGAGGGCGGGGGCAGCATCGCAGCCTTGGGGGGCGGCGGATTCTCTTCGGGGGCGCGCGCCGGCGCGTAAACGGCCGATGGGTCGAAAGTAAAAGCTCTTTGATAGCTGCGCTGGGTGATCCCGCCTCCAGGGGGGGTGGTCCATCTGCCGTCTACGTAGATGCCATCGAGATCGCCGAAGACCTCTCCTCGAGGCGGCATCTCGAAGTCGACTTTTACCGACAGACATCCTCTCGAGCCCGGAACCCGGCGCTCGACCAAGCCATCGCCGACTCCGCGGCTGGCCGAAGCCCAAAGGTCTAAAACCGCCGAAGCGTCGGCTTTTCGGAGCAGCGCGCGGTACTCGTCCTTAAACGCATTCGCGGCGAGGGAGCCCGTCCCCGTTGAATCTTGTTCGAGCGGATCGTGGACTGTCAGCGAGGTGATGGTCGGCCTCCTGCGGACGAACTCGCGATCCCTTATGCGCGCGAGCGGCTCGGCGGCGTCTTCGTCCGCGACAACGGGCCCCGCGCCGTGCACGAAGACCTCGGCCGCCGTCGCCCCGCCGCCGATGATCCAGCTGGTTCGGTTGGGAAGCGCCGTCACGGTGTGGCCGGCGCGCGCGGCGCGCAGCAGGGGTCGGGCGGTCCCGTAAGCCTCGTCTCGCAGCTCGTGCCACGTCGGGATCCCCCCGAGCCCGGGGACGTAAAACAGCGAGGTCTTGCGGGAGCGGCTTCCGTCTGGGCCGGCACCGCCGGCGAACAGGAGCATGGTGGCTTCTAGCGAGGACACATCGATCGGGACGGGCTGTGAAGGAAGGTCATCGGTCGAGAGCGGGTCACCGTCGATAACGGCTCCGATCGAGCGTCCTGACAGCTGCACCAAGGACCACCGCGTCTCGCCGGCTTCGCTCGAGCGCAGGTAAACGAGCTGGGTGCCCGATTCGGTGGACACGAGGCGAGGGTTTGCGGGACTCGGCTCCCAGAGCTCGAACGCCTGGATGAACGGGGAGTCGTCCGCCCCGGAGGCGTCGAAGACGGTGAGAGCTCCGTCTTGACTGATCGTGGCGTGTCGTCCGTTGCCCAAGTGAGTGAGCGTGGAGCGGGCGAGGTCCGGATGAGGCCCCTCGGAAGAGGCGACGGACAGGCTGTCTTTTTCGATCGCGACGACACAAGAGGGGTCACCGGGGAAAATGAGCCGCCCGGTGTGAGGCCAAGCCGAAGTCCCGGGCCAGCGCCCGGCCGGGTCAACCTCGGCGAGCGCTGCGCCTGGGTTCGTCACCGCGCAACCGAGCGCGTGGGTCACCAATCGATCGTCGCGAGCAAAGAAGAGATCGATCCGATCTTCGCAGTCTTCGCCGCCCGTTATGGCGACCACGTCACCGTGGATCGGGTGGTGCACAACGGTGGCACGTGGTCGGTCTCGGCGGCAGCTCAGGGGTGTGCGGAGCTCTTCGACAGTCAACGAGACCGGGTCGATGAGCAGGATGCGGGTGGCTGCCGCGTCATCTTGGGGCCTGTGCCCGCCCGCGACCAAGATGCGGCTGTCTTCTTCGCCCGTCTGAATGTACGCCGTAGCGTGGCCGGTGAGGTTTTCGAGCTTGTTTGCCACTGTATTCGGGGTCAGCGCCACCCGATTGAAGGAGCTGCTTCTGCCCAAAAAAACAGGCACCTGGGCGCCCGCTCCGGTCTCGATTCGAAAAGGCAGGGAGCGACCGAAGATCCGTTCGCTGCCTTTTGTGCGCCCGCTCAAAGACACCGTCCACAGGCCGGGGGGAACGTCCGTGAGGTGGAGTCGCTCGCCGATGCTCAGGGTGTACGTTCGTGCAGCGTCCACCCCATCTTGGGGGGTGAGCGTCACGACGATGGTGCCGACGCCGACGGCGCTGAGCAGGTCGGGTTCATCCGCGGGGAAAATAGGTGAGACCACCACTGTGGCGTCGGGGGCGCATGCGGCCCCGATGATCGAGGTGACCGCCCAAACAATCGCAACGAATCGACCGCGCCAGCCTTTTATAAGATGGTGATTCTTTTTCATCTCGAGGCCTTTCGATTCGAAAAAACTGAAAACGAGGCGATGTTTCGCCTTGCGTGCGGAAGACGACTCAGGTTCTGTTTATACAACAACCAAAGACATTATTAAAACGAATTATCGGTCCGCTGTCACCGTGCCAAAGGGCGCGCAGAAGGTCTTGGAGGTGAGCGGCGGCGATCAGCGGATGCGGACGAGGCGCATCCTGACCTTTGCCTCGGGATCGTCCACCTCCAGGTGGAGCTCGATGGGGACGAGAGATTTTTTTGCCTCTATGAGGATGTACTCGACGCCTCCTGCCCGGATGATCCCGTCGGTCGCGGTCTCGAGGGGGACCCCTTTTGAGGTGACCATGCCTCCGGCGAGCTCCAGGCGCATGGTGACGCCTCGGGTGTTGCCGGTGATGGGATCGTCGAGCATGTCGAAAAAGCCGAAGCGGGGATCAACGCTTGGGTTGGAGCCGTCTTGGGCGCGGTCGTCGAGGAGCATGGCGGTGTAGAAATTTTCAAAAAAGTCAGCCGCTTCCATCTTTGTCGCGTGCTCGATCGCCTCGATCCCCACATAGCGGCTGGACTCTATGGTGTCGAGAAACGCGATCCCCCCATTGTCCACGGCTTGCC
>JAABTR010000278.1 GCA_011389755.1 Deltaproteobacteria bacterium
GAGCCCGCCGAAAAACAGCGCATCGATGTGTGGTGGCGCGGCAAGCAGCGCAACGGGGACCTCATGCTGCTGTTCGCACACCTGGTGAGTCGCAACCCCCAGTGGCTGCAGTCCAAGATCGTGGTCCGTACGATTGTCGACTCGGAGCCCGACCGGGCGATCATGGAGCGCAGCCTCAAGGATCTCATCGCGGACGTCCGCATCCCCGCCGAGGCCCAGGTGCTGGTCAAGCCGTCCGATCGCTCCATCGCGGAAGCGATGCACGACGCCAGCCACAAGGCGGATATCGTGTTTTTGGGCCTGATGGAGCCTCTCCCCGGCAAAGAAGAGGAGTACGCCGCGAGGCTCGACGAGATCTCCAAGGGGTTTCACTGCTCGATCTTCGTGCGCAACTCCGATCAGTTCGCCGGCGAGCTCATCTAAGCGAATTCGGACTAAAAACGTCGACAATTCGATATTTCGTGGTTAGGGGTCCGACAAACAACCAGCGAGGGAAAAGCGAAGATCTTGGGAGGTTTCCCCCTTTTTTTCTTTGACAATCGCTGAAAATCCGGTACAAAGAGCCAAACAGGTATTGAGATACCACAATGACCCGAAGCCGTCGACAGGGTTCGGCGGAAACCGAGAATCGAAAAGGAGAGCGCGATGAGCATGTTTTGTTATCAGTGCGAGCAGACCGCAAAGGGGACCGGATGCACCGTGATGGGAGTCTGCGGCAAGGACGAGGAGACGGCGATCCTTCAAGATCTTTTGGTTCACGCGACCAAGGGGATAGGGATGTACGCCCATCGCGCTCGCGAGCTCGGCGGCAAAGACTCGGATGTCGATAAATTTGTCATCGAGGCGCTCTTTACGACGGTGACCAATGTCAACTTCGACCCGGAGCGCATCGCGAAGACGATACGAGCTGCCGATGAGATGCGCACCCGAGCGCACCGGCTCTATGAAGCGGCGTGTGACAAATCCCACAAGGCGCCCGATGAGCTCGCTGGACCCGCGTCGTTCGAGCTGGGCGGCTCCAAGGGCGACATGTTGGCTAGAGGCAGACAGATCGGCATCGAGGCGCGCTTGAGCGAAAAGGGGCCGGACGTCACCGGGCTGATGGAGCTCATCACTTACGGTCTCAAGGGGACCGCCGCCTACGCGGACCACGCCGCCATCTTGGGACGCACGGACGACGATGTCTTCGCCTTTTTTCACAAGGCGCTCGATTTTCTCACCGAGGACAGCTCCATCGAGGATCTGACGAAGATGGCCCTCGAGGTGGGCGAGGTCAACCTGCGGGTGATGGAGCTGCTCGACGAGGCCAACACCGGCACCTACGGCCACCCCGAGCCGACCTCGGTGCGCATTACGCCGAAGAAGGGCAAGGCGATCCTGGTCTCCGGCCACGATCTCAAGGACCTCGAGGCGCTGCTCGAGCAGACAAAAGGCAAGGACATAAACATCTACACCCACGGCGAGATGCTCCCGTGCCACGGCTACCCCGGTCTGAAAAAGTATGAGCACTTGGTGGGCAACTACGGTGGGGCGTGGCAGGACCAGCGCAAGGAGTTCGACAGCTTCCCCGGCGCCATCCTCATGACGACGAACTGCATCCAGAAGCCCAAGCCCACGTACAAAGACAGGATCTTCACCTGTGGCCTCGTGGCTTGGCCGGACGTGACCCACATCGCGGACAGGGACTTTTCGCTTGTGATCGAGGCCGCCTTGGCCGCCGACGGGTTCGCCGAGGACGGGGAAGACAAGAGCATCACGGTGGGGTTCGGGCGCAACGCGGTGCTCGGCGTGGCTGACAAGGTGATAGAGGCCGTCAAAGGCGGCAACATCAAGCACTTTTTCCTCGTGGGCGGGTGCGACGGGGCCAAGCCGGGGCGCAACTACTACACCGACTTTGCCGAGGCGGCTCCCGAGGACACGGTGATCTTGACCCTGGCCTGCGGTAAGTACCGATTCAACAAGCTGGAATTCGGTGATATCGGCGGCATTCCCAGGCTGCTCGACGTGGGGCAGTGCAACGATGCCTACTCCGCCATCCAGATCGCGCTGGCGCTGTCGAACGCCTTTGACACCGACGTCAACAGCCTGCCCTTGTCGATTGTTTTGTCTTGGTACGAGCAAAAGGCGGTGTGCATCCTGCTGACGCTCCTCCACCTGGGCATCAAGGACATACGGCTGGGCCCGACCTTGCCGGCGTTCGTCACCGAGCCCGTCCTCAATGTGCTCGTCGAGAATTTCGGGATCAAGCCGACGGGAGACGCCAACGAAGATCTCGCCGCCATGCTCGGTTGACCTTCTTTAAGGGCGCTCGAGCAGAGACGGAAAGCTCTTAGAAGCTGGCGCCCCCCACCAAGATAGAACAAAATAAGTTCATGTCTCGTGACGACTCGAACATGAGCTCCTCGCACCAAAAGACCGAGGTCATCTCCCGTGACGGCTCGGACGCGAGCATCTCGCATCAAAAGACCGAGGTCATCTCTTGTGACAGCTCGCACGGGAGCTCCTCGCACCCAAAGACCGAGGTCATCTCCCGTGACGGCTCGGACGCGAGCATCTCGCATCAAAAGACCGCCCTCCTTCAGAGCGCCGCCGACGCGGATGGAGAGGCCAGCCTCGTCGGCCGAATCATCGATGAGCGGTATGAGGTCGTCCGGCGGCTCGGAGAAGGCGCCATGGGCGAGGTGTACGAAGCCAGGCACCTCCACCTGGACAAGAGCTGTGCCCTGAAGGTCATTCACGATCATGTCTCAGCGGACAAGGGGCTGGCCGAGCGTTTCAAGAGGGAGGCGCAGACCTGCAGCGCCCTGGAACACCCCAACTGCATCGGTGTCACCGATTTTGGGCAGCTCGCGCCCGGGCGTTTCTACCTGGTGATGGAGTACGTCAAAGGTCAAACCCTCACCCAGCTGCTCGACGCGGGGCTCATCGACCGAAAGACGGCTTTTGAGGTGACGCGGCAGATCCTCTTGGGGCTCGAGCACGCCCACGAGGCCGGGATCGTCCACAGGGACATCAAGCTCGACAACGTGATGAAGGTTGAGCGCAGCGATGGCGCGTGGCAGATAAAGATTCTCGATTTCGGCCTGGCCAAGGCGCTCGGCATGGATGCGCCGGACGCCAAGCTCACCCGCACGGGGCTGGTGGTCGGGACGCCCAATTACATGGCGCCCGAGCAGATAGCGGATCGCGAGGTCGACGGCCGGGCGGATCTCTACGCCGCGGGGATCTTGCTTTTTCGGATGCTGATAGGTCGGCCCATCTTTCCCGGTGACACGCCGGTGGAGGTGGTCCAGGCCAAGCTGCGGGGCCCGGCGCCCAGCCTCAAAAAGATGGCCCCGGAGCATTACACGCCATCCCTCAGTGCGTTTTTGGAGAGAGTTCTCAAGCGCAATCCCAAAGAGCGTTTCGCAGACGCTCGCGAAATGCGCGAGGAGCTCGAGCGCATCATCGCCGAGGAAGAGACAGCCGGCACGGCTTGGGCCTTCTTTGGGCGCTGGTACCGCTGCGTCGGCGGGGAGGCGAGCCCGCGGCGCAGGCTTTTTGCCCTGGTGACGACACGAGACGGGGCTTTTGTGCTCGGCGCTTTAGTCGCGGCCGGGCTCGCGGTGTCGCTCTTGGGGGTCATGGGGGTCAAGGCTCTGAGCGCGGACCGCGCGTCCGAATCGATGGTCTTCGTGCTGGGCGAGGTCCCCGAGGAGCCCGCCTTTTTAAAGGACCGCTTTATGGAGATTCAGGTCCTTTTGGAGAAAGGCGAGTGCGCCAAAGCCCTCGAAAGCTACGAAGAGGTTCGAGTCGATGCCTCGTCCGTGGCCAAGGGGAGATACCTGGAGGGCCGCGCGTCCGCCTGTCTCGACAAGACTGAGGAGGCGCTGCGAGCCTA
>JAABTR010000279.1 GCA_011389755.1 Deltaproteobacteria bacterium
TCGTCCGTGGCCAAGGGGAGATACCTGGAGGGCCGCGCGTCCGCCTGTCTCGACAAGACTGAGGAGGCGCTGCGAGCCTACGGAGGCGCGATCGACCTGGATTCTGGATACCGCCATGACCCGCGCATCTTGGACCTTGCCAAGGAACTGCTGCGCAAGCCGAAGACGCGAGACGCCGCGATGGACTTCTTGCGGGACAAGCTCGGGGAGGCCGCGTTGCCCACGCTCATAGAAATGGCGGGGCACGACCCGAACAAAAAGCTGCGCGAGCAGGCTCGGCAGGCGGTGGCGAAGCTCGGTGCAAAGGACCGCATCGATAGGGTCCCGGCTTTGGAGCTCGACCTGCGGCAAGCGCGCGGTTGCAAGGAAAAAAAGCAGATCGTTTCGCGCCTCGCGCAGACAGGAGGGCCCGAGGCCAAGGCGGCCCTCAGGCGCGCGCGGGACGCCCAGGTCAAAGACGGCTTCTTCTCCAAGCGGTACCTTCACGACTGTGTTCGCCGCGACATCATCGAGGCTCTAAAGACCATGCCCGCCCAGTGAGCCCACGCGTTCGCCAATCGAAAAAGTCTTACAAATGCCGAATATCTGTTAGAAATGCAGACCTGACAACTTTGGAGGGTTATTGTACGCGTGATGGAGCCCGGACGATACAAGCCGCAGCGTGGACCTTTAAAAAAGGGAGACAGAGCTGGAGTCGTAGAGCGCTTGCTCGTCGATTACTTTAGACAGGACCGGGCGCACCGTTCTTGGAGAGAGTTTCGGCTGTCGGTAAGGAGCCGAATAAAAGATGACTTGGCGGCCAACCCCCGCAGGACGCGCTCGCTGAACCTCTGGATCGCAGCGGCAGCCATCTTGTCAGCGCTCGGCTCTGCGGTGGTCTATCTTTTGACGGGCAAAGCGGCGGACGCGGTGGTGGCCGTCGCGTCCTCCTTTTCCTGGTTGGCTGTGGTGTCGATGGCGGCTCGGGCCCATATCGGCACGGTGGCAGATATGGAGGGCGCCGCGAGAAACAGCTTCGGCATCCCCAACGGGTTGTCCTTCCTTCGCGTCGCCTTGGCGCCGTTTCCCGTCCTATTGGCCGGCCCGGCGCTCGAGAGCGAAGCCGCTCGGTGGCTTCTGGTGGTGCTCGTAACCGCGCTCGTGCTCTCGGATTTTTTTGACGGGCAGCTGGCGCGCGCGCTCGGCTGGATAACCCGCTTCGGCCAGGCGCTCGATCCCATGGCCGATATCATTATGCTCGCCTCTTTGACCCTCGCGCTGTTCGCTGCCGACGGCCTGACGCCGGCTTTGTTCACCCTGCTGCTCATACGTTATCCGGGGTTGCTGTTGCTCGCCTCGGTGCTTTACGTGCTCAAGGGCCCTTTCGAGGTGAAGGCGACGAGTGTGGGGCGTTACTGCTCCGGCTCGACAGCGGTGGGGATGGCGATTCTGTTCGCGGCGACATTTGAGCTGCTTCCCGCTGAGATTGATAAGTACGTTCATTACGTGGTTTGGTCGTTGTACGCGATGATAGGTTTTAACCTCGTTTACCTTTTGGCCTCGTACGGCAAGCTGACAGCCCGCCTTCGAAGGTGAAGATTTTCATCGGGATTAACTGCTCTGGCTGAAAGATTGATTTGCGATTGGGAAAACCGGCCTCTGCGTTGTCGCGGGGGAGCATCGTGCTAGTGTTTTAAATGGTATTGGAAAATTATACTCAAAGCTGTGAAAATCGATGAAAGAGACTGACCGACAGGGGGCTGCACCGCGTTGGATTTTTAAAGGGGATCGACTCAAAAGCCTGCTGACCGAGGCGTCGTCAGCCCAGCACCTCGTAGCGACGGATGACTGCGACCTGGACGAGCTGCTCGAAGGGGCCGAAGAGGATGACCTGGTGGTCATCTCTGCGGGCGATTTGCATAGATTACGGTCCTCGAAGGCCGCGGGGACGCAGGGGCTTCGAGGCGATGCCGATGCGACGCAGAGATCCCAGGGGGAAGAGCTGCGGATTTTCTTTCAGGCTCTGGAGCAGAGCCCCAGTATTGTCGTCATCGCGGATGTTTACGGCCGCGTGGAGTACGTCAATCCCGAGTTTTGTCGGGTCAGCGGCTTCGGTCTCGAGGAGGTCCTAGGGAGCCCATTGGCTTCCATAGGCAATCTGCCCAACGAGATGGCGACACAGATTGCCGACGCCGTCGACAACCGGACAGACTGGCAAGGCGATCTGCCGTGCGAGAAGAAAAGCGGGGAGATTTACTGGGAGATGGCGACCATCTCGCCGCTGCGGGACGAGCAGGGGCAGGTGACTCATTTCGTGAAGGTGGCCGACGATATCTCGCTTCGAAAAGAGGTCGAGGCCAAACTCGAGGCCGCCATGCGCAAAGCCGAGGCGGCCTCGAGCGCCAAGTCGCTCTTCCTCGCCGGCATAACCCACGAGCTGCGAACGCCCCTGCACGCCATCATCGGCTTCTCCGAGGTGCTCATCGAAGAGGCATTCGGAACCTTAGGCCAAAAACAAGCCAGGTACGTCCGAAATATCCTCGACTCCGGTCGCAACTTATTGAACCTGATCGATCAGGTGCTCGATTTGTCCAAGATGGAATCGGGACAGGTAGAGCTGGATCTGGGTCTGCTGGATCTCGAAAGGGTGCTCAAAGACGAGGCGGAACAAGCAGGGACCGGTGCTGGGCCGTCCGGTGCGGGGATCGCGGTTGAGATCGACGGCAGTCTGAGGCCGGCACACGTTGTGGCGGACGAGGATCGCATGCGGCAGATCGTGCACAACCTCTTCGTCAGCGCGCTGAAGCTCTCCGGCGGGCACGGTAGCATCACCGCGCGTGCGGGCCGACAAGGCGATGAGGTCGTCGTCAGCGTCCACCACGGTGTGGCGGTGGGGATGACGCCGTCTGAGCTCGCGCGGGTGTTCGACGATCTGGAGAGGGTCTTCGATCCCGCCGAGGTCGAGTCGGTGGGCGCAGGGCTTGGGCTCGCCGTGGCGAAACGCCTCGTGATACTCCACGGTGGGCGCGTGTGGGCCGAGGCGAAATCGGGCACGGAGGCGTCATTGTGTTTCGCCGTGCCCGCGGCGGCGCAGCAAAAGATGTCTCGCTATCAGACCCTGGGCGCGTCCCGGGCACCGGTCGGGCCGATGATCGCGGATCTCACGGGCCCTGTGGGCGGGACGGCGCTGGTGGTGCAGCACGAGGAGTACGGCAGCGCGCTGCTCGAGAGATACCTGGAGGATGCCGGCCATGTCTTGTCCCATGCTTATGATGCCAAGCAGGCGCTCGACATGGCCAAAAGATATAGTCCGGACATCGTCATCATCGATCTCGTCGATGCAGAGGTGGAGGCCTGGGACGTCACCATGTCGCTCAGGGGAGACCCCGCGACGCGGCATATCTGCATTCTCGAGGTCTCCGAGAACGAACAGGGCGACCTGAGGGTGGCGCGGCCTCTGGTCGAGGCGTTCGAGCGCCCGTCAGAGGAGGCCGCGCTGCGCAGCGCCCTCGCACGAGAGCTCTCTTTTCGCGGGGAGTCTGTGGCCGGTGTTTTATTCGTCGACCGCAACGAGGAGGGTTTGCAGCCCCTCATCGGATCCCTCGACCGCCTCGGAGCGCGGGTACATCTGGCGAAGACGGGCACCGCGGCCATCGAGGCCTCGGTCGAGATGAGACCTCACGTGTGCGTCGTCAATCCGTTATCGCTAACCGATGTGATTTTTGAAGATTTCATCGCGCAGCTGCTCGTCACGCTCAAAGATGCGGGCAGGCTCTTCGTCTACTCATCGAAGCCCCTGTCCGCGTCGCTCAAACGCACCCTCGGTCGGCTGACTCGTGAAGTGGAGCTGCACGAGTCGGGGAAGAAAAATCTTTTGGCAGCTCTCGATGTGATGTGCTCGTGTCCCCAAAGAGATTACATAAGCGGTACCGGTCAGATAGGAGCGAAGGAATGAAAACGCCTAATCGGATTTTGGTCGTCGACGACAAAGAATATAATCGCGAGTTGATGGAGGCGATCCTCTCTCCTCAAGGTTACGAAGTCTTTCTGGCCGCGGACGGGGTCGAGGCCCTGGATACCGTCGCTCAGATCTTGCCCGATCTGGTGATGCTGGACGTGATGATGCCGGTCATGGACGGTTTTCAGGTCGCTCGTCAGCTAAAAGCCCACGAAGAGACGCGCGGGATCCCGATCGTCATGGTGACGGCGCTCAAGGATGTCACCGATCGGGTCAACGCGTTGGAAGCGGGCGCCGACGATTTTTTGTCCAAGCCGGTCGAGCGGATCGAGGTGCTGGCGCGGGTGCGGTCATTGCTCAAGGTCAAGCAGTACAACGACCAGACCCGGCGGTATCAAAAAGAGCTCGAGGAGCAGGTTCAGCTAAAGACGGAGCAGCTGCGAGCGACGCTGCGCAACCTCCAGCAGGCCACCTTGGAGACCATCTACCGTCTGTCTCGCGCTGCGGAGTACAAGGACGAGGACACCCACGCCCACCTGTTTCGGATGAGCCATTACGCGGCCGCGGTGGCGCGGCGGCTCGGTCATTCCTCGGAGCAGACCAGGGCGCTGCTCTACGCCGCCCCCATGCACGACGTGGGAAAAATCGGCATCCCCGAGCGGATCCTCCTCAAGCCGGGTAAGCTGGACGCCCAGGAATGGGACACTATGAAGAAGCACACCACCATCGGGGTGAAAATTCTCGAGGGTTCGCAAAACGATCTGATGCAGCTCGCCGAGGTGATCGCCCACTCTCATCACGAGAAATGGGACGGCAGCGGCTACCCCAGGGGGCTGGCCGGAGAAGATATCCCCATCGTGGGGCGCATCAGCGCCATCGCAGACGTCTTCGACGCCCTGACCTCCAAGAGGCCCTACAAAGAGCCCTTTTCCATCGAGAAGTCCTTCTCCATCATCCGCGAAGGCCACGGAAACCACTTCGATCCGCTCGTCGTCGACGCCTTTTTCGATATCTCGGATGAGATTTTGGAGATCAAGGCCAGGTTTTCCGACGAGCACATCGAGGGGATCGAAGATTTTGTCGCCGCCCTGGGGAAGTGGGGCTGAGCTGAGCCTCGAGCGGTGGGGTTACTCGCCGGTGAGCGCTAGGGGCGATACGCCAGAACCTTGAGCGCCCACTTTTGCGTCTGCTGCGAATACTGCGTGAGCAAGACGAAGGGCACCGATTCGATGATGGCGAGCCGGGCGTCCCCCACATCGCCGCCCGCGTGGAAGTAGGAGCTGCCCACCGGGGTCCAGCCGTCGCTGCCGAAGGTGAGCACGGTCAGGCGTCCCGCGGTTTCGTCGCCGTCGCCCCAGTCGCTTTTTCGCGTCAGCACGAGGGCGTAGATCTTGGAGCCCTCGGTCGCGACGTCCACCGATTTGCCCGGCCAGAACTGTGCCTGTCCCACCTGATTCCACCCGCTTTGGAACTTGAACACCGAAGCCTTGAGCTCTGATCCGTCTCGCTCGTGAAACGCGATGACCGGATCGGAAGCGTCGAGGGCCATGGGGACGCGGATCTGATTGGCGGCCAGGTTGTCGAACGCGCCGGCGTCGTCGAGCGTCTGGCTTTGTCCCGTGGATACGCGGGCCACGCTCGGACGATCGCCGTTGCGGGAATCGACGAACGCGGCGACGATCTCGCTTCCGGTGTAACCGAGATTGAAGAAGGCGCCGGTCTGGACGAACTTTTCGGCGTACACCTGCCAGGCGTTGCCGCTGGACAGATGGTAGATGGAGGGTTCTTGATCGAACCCCTGCGCAAAGGCCACGAAGATGTGTGCGTTGAAGGAGGTCACCGCCACGTCTTCGATGTCGTAGCCGGTCAGCAGCACGGACTCGCTGCTCGCGTCGTGCCAGCCTTGCCCGGAGCCGGTGTGCTTCATGACCCTGAGGTCCATGTCGTTGCCCATTGAATCGTTGCCGTTGTAAGCGGTGAAGGCGACCACAGGGGTCCCGTCCTCGAACGAAAAAGCGCACTCGTTGATGTTGTCTTCGGGCAGGCCGTCGTCGAGGAAGCGCGTCTCACCACCGGTGTACCTCTGCCAGACGCCGAAGCTCTTGCGGGTTCCGTAAAGGGTGGATCCATCGGGCTTGGTCTCTTGGAAATCTTCGTAAATCTCGTAGCCCACCGTGAGCTTGGGGCTCTCCAAGGTCCCGTACCAATCAAAAGCGATCTCGCCCAGCGACGCATCGGTGGACGACAGGGCGGCGGGTTCGATTGTGGCGATGGTGCGCCAGTCCTCGAAGGGGCCTTGTCCCTGTTCTTCTTCGCCGCTCGATTGCAGGTCTTTGCCCAGGAGTGTTTCGTCCTCATCTTTGTCTTCGGGGCACCCGCTCAACCCTGCGGTCACGAAAAAGAAAACGAGTGGATAGACTGATTTGCTCCGCACTGTCTTGTCCTCCTGTTTGGACGAATGTTCGGATCGACCAGTATTTTTTAGCACCGGTATCAGGGCGTTCAAATCAAATGAGGGTTTGGGAGGGGGGTTGCCGTGGGACAACCCCCAAAAGAGGCGGAGAGAAGCGGGTCGTCCGAAATCAGATGGTGGTTGGGGTCTCGGCAGAGCTTGAGCTTGAAAAGTTCCCGGTTATCGCTGGTGCTCGAGGTCGAACTAGTACACGCACTCGAGAAATGTCACTGTGCCGCGACTGAGCAAGCACTTGTACATGCACTTGAAATAGGCCCGGGGGCCGAACTCCGAGACGATAATGCGAGCTTGAGTAAAGAGGTCTCTGGTTGTGATGCAGCCTTGCATGACCCGCTCTCTCCGTCATTGGGGGACCATGGTGTCCGGAGTAAAAACTAAGCAAGCGGCGTGCCGTTTTTTTTGCAGCTTTTTCCGCCGGCGTCTTTGCTTGTTATGTGTAAAGAAAACAACAGGTTACCGTTTAGTGAGAATTCAATGAAAGTGGAATGAAGTTTTCGTTTCTGCGGGTTTTCCTTCTCGTCTTTGAAACTTGGGAGGGTTTGAATCGGTTTTTGAAAGAAAGCGACTTGCCGTGGAGACGAACGTCGCTGGGTTCTTAGATGACCACCACGGGGACGTTTCGCAGATCGAGGCCGCCGGGATACATGTAGGAGGTGTATCTGCCGACTCCGTAGACCGTGACGGCGAAGGGTTCGGAAGATTCGATGCTGTGGATGCCCGGGTCAATCTCCAGGTTGGTCCTGGCGTACTCGGCGTTGATCTCGATCGTCTCACCGGCGATGGGCAGGCCGTCGAGGGTCGGATAGACCCCGATCTTGTGGATCACGGTGATGTAGTTGTGGACGTAGCTGTCCGGAGCCAGGAAGGTGTAGTCGGTCCGATACTGTTCCACCGGGACCCCGAGCGCCATGGCCGGGTCTCCGTTTTCAGGGGGATTATCGTTACTCGTGTAGTTCTGCCCGACCATGAACTGAGCCACCGCGATCCGGCCCGTGCCCTCGACCTCGAAGTCTGCGAGGCTCTCGAATTCCACGTATTGCCCTTTGTTAAGGGTCATTGACGAGTGAACCGCGCTCGGCGTGAAGGTGATCTCGTTTCCGTTTGTGCCGGACAAGATGCGCCAGACCGTGGGCTCTGCGGGGCGCTGGGTGATGTTGTGAGCGCAAAGGTAGTGCTGTCCCCAGGTCTCAAGGGGGAACATCTGCTGCTCGAGGTGGTCGCACGCAAACCTGTTGTAGGGGACGAAGGTGCAGTCGTGCCCTGCGAATACGGCCGGGTTCGGGCCGGAGACGACCTCGATGACGGTCCCGGACAGGTCGTATTGCGGGGACGACTCACAAAAAGTGACCTGATCCCAGGTTTGCTGGCTGGGGCAGTCGGGTGGGGTGTCGGAGAGCAGCTGCAGCACCTCGTAGGGGCCGATCTCCACCTCGGCCGTCTGGCCCGGCTGCATTTTCTGGAAGCTTCGATTCGACAGAGAATCGGAAACCAGCGTGTGCGCTGAAGAGGT
>JAABTR010000280.1 GCA_011389755.1 Deltaproteobacteria bacterium
GATGAGTGCGACCGTGATCCGGGCAAAATAGAGCCTGGTGTTTGCGGCTGTGGCACCCCGGACAACGACATCGGCGACGACGATGGCGACGGCACACCGAACTGCAAAGATCGCTGTCCGAGCGATCCGTACAAGGTATATCCTGGCGTCTGTGGTTGCGGCAATGAGGACGTGCTCACCGACAGCGACAGCGATGGCACACCCGACTGCGCCGACAAGTGTCCTTACGATCCCCACAAGTTCGACCCCGGGCACTGTGGATGCGGCCGACCAGAAGTCTGTTCCGGTTATTGCCTCGATACGCCCGGCTACGAGGACCCCAAAGGGGAATCGTGCAAGTACTGGGAGGGCGGCACTTGTCTGTTCGCCCAGATGTGGGGGTACACCTCGGCCGAGAGCCAGGAGATACAAAAGTATTGCCGCGAATCCTGCGGCCTTTGCTGGTGATAATAGTCTCTTTTTTAGAAAATGGAGTGTCGATGTCGCGCTCGATCCACGGGCGGCTTCGCGCTGGCTTGGGCAGCAGGCACTGCCCCGAGGGGTTTGACAACCGGGCCGGGTTTGTGGTTAGAGGTGTTACGTTCTGGCTTATTCGTAACACCGCACCGCGGAGGAAGGCCCAACCCGATGAACCGAACGATGTCCAAACAAGCGGCCGGCTTGTGTGTCGCGTGCCTATTCGCCCTGGGGGCGCTCGCTTGCGAGAGCGACGAAGGCGGCACGGCCCTCGTGACCCTCCACAACGATTTCGACAACCCCGCGCTGGACTTCCAGCCGCGCTGGACAATCTGCGAGTCGTCGTATCTCGGCGTGGAGTTCGGCCATGTGGACATCGGCGAGACGAGCGCTGAGCAAGAGGTCACCCCAGGGCTCGACAACGTGCTCATGGTCGCCGCCTGGGACGACCCGACCTGCGCACCAAAGAACTGCTTACCCATCGCCAGCCGGAACGAAGAGGAGGTCGTGGACGGACAGACCCGGACCATCAGCATCAACCTCCCCAACCATCAAGGGCCCTGCCCTCCCGAGGGCGTGCAGCCGATCCCGCAGAGGCTCTACGATCGCATCTTGGAGCTTTGGCCCGAGTACGGCTTTAAAACCTACGATCAAAAGACCGAGAATACGCAGTGCCTCGACTGATCGATGCAAAAGCTCTTAGACCCGAGGGCCGGTGCGCTTTGTGGCTCGCCGTCCTTTGGGTCGGTTTTTTTTCCGGGTGCGAGTCGACCTATCCCGAGGTGGTCGTGGTCAACCGCACGGGCGAGCAGATCCTGCTCAAGGGCCTGAGCTTCAACGGCTGTCTTTGGGACGAGGTGCTCGCCTACGACGAGGCCACCTCGCCGGGCTTTTGCCTGCCGGGCAAAGGCAGGATCCACTTTCAAAAGCTCGACGCGAAGACCTACTGCAAAGAGCAGGTCGCAGACGGCACCATCGACGGGCTCTGCCCCTGTGACACGGACGCTTCGCCGGTGACGAAGCGCGAGATCGACCCCGGGCTCGTCGATGAGACACCCAACTGGTTCAACTACCAAACCGTGTCGGTCAAACGGGTCGAATACGGCGATTTCTACCTGTTCGAGATCACCAAAGGCGACATGGAGCAGGATTTTTCGGTACCGGGGCCCTATGGCCACTGATCGCAAGGCTCTCGCCGCCGCCGGGCTTTTCTCATTCGCGGCCCTGATCCCGGCGGGGGTTCGAGCTCAAGTCGCCGAAGGCCCTGGCCGGGATGCGGACGAAGTCGCCGAGCAGGAGCCCGGCTTCGAACAGATGCCCTTGCCGGATCCCGCGATGTTGGGAATGGATCCGGCCTACCAGGTGACCGTGCGCACCAGGCGGCCCATCGCCCGGGACGAAACCCAAGATGACGTCGAAGTCAAAGGAGAAGAGCTGCGCGAAAGCGCCCGGCCCAGCACGCTCGAAGCTCTGTCGCAGGAGAACGCCGGCGTCTACGTCACAGGCCGCGGCTCCATGCACGGGGTGGCGAGCGGCGCGTCGGGCGGGATCCACATCCGCGGCCTGGGCGGCAGCCCCAACTCCCAGGTGCTCGTGGTGGAGGACGGCCTCCCGGACTACATGGGCATCTTCGGCCACCCCATCCCCGACGCCTACGTCCCCGCGCTCATCGAGGACGCGCTGGTGATAAAAGGCGGCGACTCGGTGCTTTTCGGCAGCAACGCCATGGGCGGCGTGATCGCCCTGCGCAGCCGGTGGCTCGACGAGGACGGGTTCGAGGTAGCGAGCGACTCCGCGTACGGGAGCTATTCGACGGTTCGAGAGACCGCCTCATTTTTGGGTCGCAAAGACGACCTCGACCTGGCCGCGGCGTTCCACGCCATGAGCACCCGGGGGCACCGGGACGGCGCCGGCGGCGACCAGATCGTGGGCCAGCTCGGAGCCCGCCGCCGCGTGGGATCGAACCTCTGTTTGACCGCCAAGAACAAGCTGGTTCACCTGCGAGGCGGCGATCCCGGCCCGGTCACCCACCCGCACGCGGACAGCTGGTTCGACGTGTGGCGGAGCAACACCTCGCTCGGGCTCGAGTGGAGCCCCCATCCGGTGCGCCTGACGATAAGGCCCTTTTTCAACCTGGGCGTCCACAGGCTCTACGACGGCTTTTTGTCCCACGACTACGTGACCGGCGCCATCGCCGAGGCCGACGTGGCGCTCCACCGCTCCTTAGATATCATCGTAGGGCTCGCCGGGCAGCACATCGACGGCGCGGTCGAAAACCGCACAGGCGGCGAAAGGCGCAAAGTGGACGGCATCACCGAGCCGGCGGTCTACGGTCAGCTCACCTGGCGCCCGCTCGAGCCTTTGTCCATCGTGGCGGGCGGACGCGGGTTTTACGACGAGACGACCGGCGCACCGGTCTTTGTCTACAAGGCCGGCGCCCGCTGGGAGATATATCGCGGCCTGTACGCGAGGACGCGCGTCGCCAAGAACTTTCGGCGGCCCACCATCCGGGAGCTCTACCTGCCCTACCCCACCGCCAACCCGGACCTGCGGCCCGAGCACGCCCTCAACTGGGACGTGGGGCTCGGCTACCACTCGAAGCACCTCGAAGTCGGTTTTACGGGGTACCGCACCCAGGCCG
>JAABTR010000281.1 GCA_011389755.1 Deltaproteobacteria bacterium
GCCCTCAACTGGGACGTGGGGCTCGGCTACCACTCGAAGCACCTCGAAGTCGGTTTTACGGGGTACCGCACCCAGGCCGACGACATGATCCGCTACTTCGGCGCCTGGCCCACCGCCGAGGTGGTGAACATCGACCACGTGACCATCTGGGGCGTCGAGGGCCGGGTCGAGCTCAAGGATATCGGCCCGTTCGCCTTCAAAGCGAGCGGCGACTGGCGAGACGCAGGCCGCTACACCCGCCAAAACCCCGAAGCCAAGGTCGACCTCACCGCCGAGGTCGGGCGCGCTTGGGGTGAGCACTTCATCGGCGGCACTCTCACCGGCGAGTGGGTCCACGGGCTCTACATGGCCAACTACGGCCGCGACCCCATTGACGACGTCTTCGTCATGGACTTGGCGGCGCGTTATCGCTACACCTCACCCGACCGGGGCTTCGAGGTGGAGCCCTACGTGTTTTTGCGGAACTTCCTCGACCGGCGCTACGCCTACGTCGAGGCCTACCCCATGCCGGGCTTCAACGCCCTGGCTGGGCTGAAGCTTAGGATATGACCATGCACACCCAACTGAGCGCACGGGATCTGGCCTTTTGCGGGCTGTTCGGCGCCGCGGCGCTGCTCTTGCCGGTGCTCTTCCACCTTTTGCACCTGGGCCACGTGTTCATGCCGATGTACCTGCCGCTAGTCACCCTCGCCTTCTTCGTGCGCCCGCTCCCGGCCGCGGTGACCGCCCTGGCGACGCCCTTGCTCTCGGCGTTCATGACCGGCATGCCCCCGCTCTTCCCACCGATCGCGGTGTTCATGTCGTTGGAGCTCGCCGCCATGGCCGCCCTGATCGCCGCCGTTTCGGCAAGGCGGCCCCAGACAAACCCCTATGCCGTCCTGGTGCCGGTTTTGCTTTTGGGGAGGGCCTTTTACGTCGGGCTCGTCTACGTCTTCTCACTCGTCATCGATCTCCCGGCGGCCTTCATGGCCGGGCTGTCTTTATTGAGCGGCTGGCCCGGCGTCATCCTCATGATCGCCGTGATCCCGGTCATCGTCAGGACGGCCGGGCGCGCGGTAGGGCAGCCGCTGTTTTCCAAGGAAGGACATCTTCAATGAGACCAAACGCAACCGCAAAGATCGCTTTTTTCGATGGAATCGCCGACAAGTGGGACGGCTGGGAGGATCTCGACAGCCTGCCGCTCAAGCTCAAAGAGGCGCTCGAGGAGCTCGGTCTGGGGCCGAACGAGTCGGTGGTCGACGTGGGCTGCGGGACCGGAAACCTGACAAAGGCCGTGCTCGCGAAGCTCTCCACCAAAGGACACGTGACCGCGGTCGATTTCTCCCCGGCCATGATCGCCGCAGCGCAAAAAAAGATCTCGGATCCCCGCGTCACGTGGCACGCGGCCGACGTCCATCACCTGCCGATCGCAGACGGCGCCGCCGATCGGGTGATCTGCTACTCGGTGTGGCCGCACTTCGACGATCCCGCCGTCTGCGCGCGGGAGCTCATCCGGATCCTGCGCCCGGGCGGCGTCTTGCACGTGTGGCACCTGGCCTCCCGCGAGACCATCAACGAGATCCACGCAAACGCCGGCGACGCCGTGGCCCCCGACGTGCTGCACCCGGCCGAAGAGACCGCCGCCCTCTTGAGTGAAGAAGGCATGGTGATCAAAGAGGTGATCGACGACGACCGGCGCTACCTCGTGACGGCCATCAAGACATCCACGGCGGGATGAAGAGCTCTCGACACGACAACTGGGGCAGCGCAAAAGGCCCCATCACGAACCTTTCGCCCCAGGCGCGCATCACCTGCGGCGCGTGCGTGCTCGCCGCGTGTCTGGCGGCGCCTGCTGACACCCCGGCGGGGGTCGGCGCCGTCGCTGCCGCGGTGCTCACCTGGCTCGCCGCGGTCCGCCCACCTCTGCGTGTCGCGAGCTCCGCGGCGCTCTTCGGGCTCGTGGTGTTCTCACCCTATTTCTTGCTCACCCCGCTGATCCGCGCCGACTCGGCGAGCGGCGACTGGCTGCACGCTTTGACCGTGCCGTGGACGGTCTTCTTTCGGGGCATGACGGCCACCCAGGTCTGCGTCGCCACGGCGACGTCCCTGACGGCCGGCGAGCTGCGCCAGGGGCTCGCCCGGCTCCCCATCCCGCACGTCGTCTCGGCGATCCTGATTCAGATCGTCCACCAGACCGCCGCGCTCATTCACGAGACCCGGAGGATGGCCGCGGCCATCGCCGTGCGCGGCGGCACCAAGGGATACCGGACCGCGCTGCGCGTGCTCGGCTCCCTGCCGCGAGTCTGGCTGCCCCGGGTTGTCGACCGGGCGGAGCGGGTGGCCTGCGCCATGGAGCTGCGCGGCTACTGCCGGCGGGATATCAAGGCCATGGGCTCGGTGCCCGCGGAGCTCAAAGACGTAGCCGCCGTGGGGCTCGCGTTCTTTGCCCTCATGGGCACGGTGGCGCTGCGATTTTGGAGCGATTCATGACCACCTGTGCGCTCGTCTGCGAAAACCTGACCGTCAGCCGGGAAGCCGGAGCCTCCCCGACCCTCGTTGATATCTCGGCGTCCATCGGCAGAGGCGAGAAGGTGGCCCTGGTGGGCCTCAACGGAAGCGGCAAGACCACGCTTTTGTCCTCCATCGTCGGGCTCGTACCCCACGAAGGACGCATCTTTGTCTGCGACGAGGTCCTCACCCGCCGAAACGCCGATCGCATCCGGACAAAGGTCGGTTTTCTCTTCAACGTCCCCGAAGATCAGCTCCTTTTTCCCACCGCCATCGAAGACGCGGCCTTCGGGCTCATTCAGTCGGGCCTCGAGCCGCCCGAGGCCTTCGAGCGCACCCGAAAGACCCTCGACGAGCTGGGGATCGGCCACCTGGCAAAGCGGAGCGTCCACCGCCTGTCCCACGGGCAAAAGCAACGGGTCGCCCTGGCCGGGGCCATCGTCACCGCCCCGCCGCTTTTGCTCCTGGACGAGCCCACCGCCGCCCTCGACCCGCCCGCCAAAAACGAGCTCGCCGCCCTTTTGTCCCGGCTCGACTCGGCCCAGATCATCGCCACCCACGACCTGGACTTCGCCGAGAAGCTCTGCTCGCGGGTCTTGCTCCTCGAAGGCGGCACCATCGCCGCAGATGGAGACACGATTGCAAAGATTCGACAGAGGTGGGGGGTGTAGTTCTCGGTGTTTCTTCCCAGGGCTGCGAGCGTTTGCATTCACTTCGATAACGAATACACTTTATGAGGTGGTGTTTTGAGTGTCGCAGATGGAAGGACAACGATGCGCATTGACGCCGGCCGTCTCCGACCACGGCGATCGGAGATGGCAACTATGAACGAGAACGTCTTTTTTCTATCCTTGCTGCTTTGGCTCTTTGTTTCTGCGTGCGGAGGCAGCACCGACGGTGCAGGCAGTACCGACACACAACCAAACGATGCCACCGACACAGGCCGAGAAGACGCCACCGACCGCGAGACAGACTCTGAAATCGACACAAGCGACACAGACACCCAAAGAGGCGATAGGCGTCCAAACGTCTTGTTTATCATGACGGACCAACAGCGTTTCGACGCTCTGCGCCGGACGCAAGATGAGATGGCCGGCTATGACGGGGCACTCAAGATAAGGACGCCCCAGCTCGATCTTCTCTCCTCCCAAGGCGCCTATTTTCAAAACGCGTACTCCTCTTGCCCGGTCTGTGCCCCCGATCGCTCATCATTGAGAACCGGTTGCACGATTGAGAGGACCGGCGTGCAAACGAACAGCTTGGCGGAAGCAGCTGTGTACAAAAAGATGCAGCAATTCGAGGACAAAGTCGCTGCTTTGGAGAGTTACGAACAAATCCTCGTCGAGCAAGGCGGCTATCTCGCCGAAACCTACGGCAAATGGCATATGCCCACGACCCTGTATTATGGGAGGTCGCCCGATGAACCGGTGATCTCCTACAACGACTACGATTACGAAGCCTCTGAGGAAAAATTCAGCCCCGGCGACACGTGGGGAACAATATACAAGCGAAGCCTAGACTACCATCGCGGCCTCGGCGATATCAGCCGAACCTTTTTGGACGGGCAGCAGGAAAACACCTTCTCCAAGTATCCCTACGATCCGACGGCCCTCGATGCTCGCTACGGCGCTCCGACAGACACTCCCTTGACCGGAGCACAAGGGTACGAAGATTGGGAAGTCTCGCAACCGAATGTCATGGGCAGAAACTCCCTGTCGGCCGATTTTACCTCGAGCCATTTTAACGGCGACATCGCCGTCCGCGCTCTCGACAGACTCGCGCGGCAAGACAACCCCTTTGTGTTGACGGTGAGCTTTCACAACCCTCACGCTCCCATGGTCGCGGCCCCGGAGTACTTCGATTATTACTTCGAGAATCGCTCCGGGCTTTTTGTCTCACCGAGCATCGACGACCCCATGGAAAACTCCGCCTATAAAAATTCCAATGGTCGCACGAAGTTGTTGGAAGCCGGCTACGGCTATGACGATCCGGAGCACGTCAGACAGTGGATCGCGGGTTACTACGCACTCGTCGAAGAGATAGACGCGTGGGTGGGGATTCTTTTAGACAAGCTCGGCGAGCATGGAATCGCCGACAACACCCTGGTCGTCTATACCTCGGATCACGGAGAGATGCTGGGCGCCCATGCCATGCGGGAGAAAAACATTTTCTTGGAGGAATCGGTACACATCCCGCTGATAGTAACGTTCCCTGAAAAAATTCCATCCGACATCGTGATCCCCGAGCCGGTCAGCCAGCGAGATATCTTCGCGACGATTCTCGATTACACGGGGCTGTCTCACCTTGACAACAGCGACGGCGCCAGCCTGAGACGCTTTATCGAGGGGAAGAGCTACAACAAAGAGTACGATGAGCGCGTCGTCGTCTCCGAGTGGGATTACCGCGAACCGCAAGACGGCGGGACCCTGACGAGATCCTTGGGAAAAGAGATCAATTTCATGGTTCGCAAGGGCGACTACAAGTTGATGCTGACGAAAAAAGCCGATTCCAACCTGACTGACATGATGTACGACCTGGGCGAGGATCCCTACGAGCTGAGCAACTTGATTGGAGACAAAGGGCTTACCGCTTCAAATGCCGTCATAGGAAAAGCAGAGCATCTGAAAATACTGCTCATAGAGTGGATGAAGCGCAACGACGGCGCCGCAGGGTATTACTCAGACAACCGATACAATGGCGGCGAAGGCGAGGGGGACATCGCCGAGGTCACGAAACGCCGCACGTGGAGGACCTTGAGTTATTGGCAAAGCGACACGGTGCTCGATTTTGGGAAAGCCGTGTGGAACGGTTCGTCCTATGTGCGCAACGAATATCTGTACATCGGCCGAACAAACCCGGGGACCTTGGAGGTGAGCAGCATCGCCGTACGAGGTGCAGACGCGGGGTATTTTACCGTGGATACGGCGAGCGCCTCTGTTTCCCAAAACGACTACGTAAGAGTCAAAGTCTCCTTCCACTCGAAAGAACCCGTCGCATTGGAAACGTTGGATGCGTCTATCGAGATAAATAACAATGTGCACGGAACAAACACGGTGCCGTTTGGGGGGCGACTCTTTTGACAGCTGAGAGCAGGTCAGCGAATTGAGCTGTTCTGACGAGCGCCTTTGACCCCGCGCAGCTGCCCCAGCAGCCTGATAGCGTCCATGTGCCTGGGGTGATTCTTTATGAGCTCTTCGAGGACCTCGATGGCTCTTTTGGTGTCGTTGTTCTTTTGGAGATAAAAAGCCTCGGTGAAGGCGTACTCCGGCCGGTTCGGCGAGAGCTCATGGGCCTTGTGGATCCACTCGAGGGCTTCGCCGAGGTCGGCGCTAGAGATCAACACCGCCAGATTGTAGGCGGCCTCCGCAAAGTCGGGACGCGACTCGAGCGCGATCCGCAGGTGACGCTCGGCTTGTTTCGGTTTGCCTTGTTCGGCCATCAGTAAAGCCATGTTGAAATTGGCCGGCGCGTTTTTCGGGTCGATGGTGAGCGCCTTTTGGAGAGCCTCGTGGGCCTTTGTGGGCTTTTTGAGCTTGGCATACGCCAGGGCGACGTTGACCAAGGGCGTTATATTGCTCGGCTGAAGTTTTAGTGCCAACTCAAAGTGCCAGGCGGCCTCTTTGAGACGTCCGCGTCGCATGTAGAAATTGGCCAGGCTGTAGGTGGCGTTGAAATCATCCGGCCGAGACCGCATGGCCGACTCGAATTCGGCGAAGGCAGCCCCGAGCGACGCGCGGTCTTTTTCACTCAAGATACTCAGCGGAAGACCGGCGAGGGCCTCGGCTGAGCGCACGCGCACCAGGCGGTATGAATCCCGAGCGCCTTCGAGCAGCAAAGAGGTGTTTTCACCCCCGGGGTGGTTGACCATCGCCGTCGCCGCCGCGGCGCGAATCAACGCAGAGGGATCGCTCATTGCGCTGCGTATCGGCGGCCATTTTCGCTCGTCTTCACAGGCCGCCAGCAGGCGAATGAGCGAGGTCGCGAAAATCTCATCCCGCTTCTTGCTCTCGAGGTAGGCGGTCATCTCGTCCAGCCGACTGAAGTCGCCGCTGCGGGCCGCTTCGATGAGCCTCGCGCGGTGCAAAACAGGCGCTTGGTAGTCCTTTTCGTGCCATGTGCGCACGTGCGTGTCCGCCCACGAGGCATCTCGATCCGTGTGGCACAGGTTGCAGGCGTTGGGGCTCCCGAACTCCAGCGTCGCCCGCGGCGTGGGCGGGAGCATGGAGTGATCGCTGCGGCGCATGCGCGCAAACTCGGTCATGGGCATGTGGCACGAGACGCAGCGGTTGCCCTCACTGCCCTCCTTGTGATGGGTGTGGGCGGTCGCTTTTTCCACCCGCTCTTTGTGACACGGCAGACAGGCGCCGTTTTCTTTGCCGGCCTCCCCGAAGCGATAGCGGCCGCTCGAGGTGTGGCAGTGGAGGCAGCCGAGCGTGCCGGACCCCGCACAGGGGCTCATCCTCCAAAGCGTGTAGGTGTAGTTCTCGCCTAAGTCGCGGCCGTCGGGATAGAAATCTCGGTGCTCGAGCGCGATGAGGCCAAAGTGGTCGAAGAATCGGTCGCCGGACTGGAAGTCGCCGAAGAAGGGCACCAACTTGGCGTGGCACACAGCGCAGGCCTCGTTGTTTTGAGCGATCGTAAAGTCCTCTCCTCCTCTCCTTATCTTGAGGTCGCGAGGGACCTGGCCCTCGGGGGCCGCTTCGCACACGCGGACGTGTTCTTCGGTGGGGCCGTGGCACGTCTCGCAGTTGACGCCGGATTCACGCCACGTGGTTCGATAGCTGTCTGTCTCGACGTCGTAATTGGTCGATAGCTGGCTGACATGACACCCGTAGCAGGCTGTATTGAAGGTGTAGAGCCTGTCTCTCCAGTGGATGGGGGCGCCGGCCGGGGCGCCCGGGAAGTGCCGGACGCCGCTCGCTGCCGTGTCGAACCAGCTCTTTTCTCGCACGTCGTAGGCGACCGGTAGGACCTGAAGGCGCCCGCGATCGAGCTCGGTCAAAAAGTAGTAGACGTTCTTTCCTCCCATGGCGTGCTTGATGGGGTATTTCTTCTCCCCTTGGGGTCCAAGCTCCGCCACCCACCCCGTGTTTGGAGCGATCTGCGCTTTGTAGCGGTGCTCGCCGATTTCGATCGCTTTTTTTTGGGGGGTCAGGGCCTTTTTTGCAAACTTAAAAGTGAACAGCTGCATCGCCGTGCCGTGATGGGACGTCGACCACAGCTGGTAGGATTCTTCGTGGCATTTTCGGCAGCTCGACGACCCTGCGACCTCTTTCGAGGCATCTTGCGGCTTGTTGTCGCCACAGGCGAAGACCGCGGCGCTGAGGGCGAGAGGAACGCAGAGAATGAGAGGGGGGGTGTGCATAAACTACATTTTGTTCGCGTTTCGTTTTTTGACCAGGTTTAAGAAAGGACAAAAGGGACCTAAGGGACTTGTGGGACCTGAGGGGCAAGCGCTTTGAGAGCTTGAACGGGGGGGCTGTCTCAGGCAGATTGGCACGAAAAAAGGGGGGCGGGCGAGCTTGGGAGTGAGAACAGCTTATGAAAATTAGATTTATCGTACCGGACATCTCGGACAAGAACGAGACCCAGGTCGACTATGTCTACCTGACGCGGCTTTTTTGCGCGAAGACGCCCCGAAGCCTGAGCGCAGGACGCTCGGCAAAGGGGCGGAAGCTGCCGATGATGCCTCTGGCCCTGCCGACCTTGGCGGCGCTGACGCCTCCGGATATCGAAGTCGCTATCACAGACGAGAACGTTGAAGACATCGACTTCGAGGAAAAGCTGGATGTCGTCGGGATCTCCTTCATGTCGTTCGCCTGTGAGCGGGCCTTTCAGATCGCCGATGAGTTTCGGCGCAGGGGCGTCTGCGTCGTCCTCGGCGGGGTTCACGTCACGGCCCTGCCCGAAGACTGCGCCCTCCACGCCGATGCGATCTTCATCGGTGAGGCGGAAGAGACTTGGCCCGCGTTCCTTGAAGATTTTCGAAAGGGAAAACCCAAAGACCGGTATGTCTGCGAGGTCAAACCCGACCTTGCGAAGCAGGTCATCCCCCGCTGGGATTTGGTCGAGAACAAATATTACCTCACGCCCCTCGTCCAGGTCGCCAGGGGGTGCAACAACAGCTGCGACTTCTGCTCCGTGAGGGCCCTGTTCGGGCGGACCCGCTACAAGCCCATCGGCAACGTTATCGCCGAGATCGAGGCG
>JAABTR010000282.1 GCA_011389755.1 Deltaproteobacteria bacterium
GAGGATCACCTTCTTTCCGGTCTGCGCAAAGGCGATGGCCAGATTCGACGCCAAGAGGCTCTTCCCCACGCCTCCTTTTCCTCCGCCGACAGCGATAGTGTGACGGCCGGCTCGAACCGTCTCATGGGCGCGTGTGTTCATGTTCTATCCATCCGAGTAACTCGAAAAAACTTTGGATTCATCACCGCTCGAGCAAAAATCAGCGATCTCGACCCTGTTCCGACCAGACTCTTTGGCGCGATACAAAGCGGCGTCGACCACCCGGACGATCTCGCCGGCGTCTTTGTCGCATTCGCCTTGAATCGAACCGACACCGACACTGACGGTCACTTGCACCTTCGTTTTATCGGCTTCCACGAACGCCTCCGCCACCGCCTTGCGCAGCCGCTCCGCGGTGACGGCGGCGCCGTCCAGATTCGTCTCGGGCAAGAGCGCCGCGAACTCCTCGCCGCCGTGACGGGCGATCAGATCCGCGGTGCGCACGGTCTGCTTCGCCACCTCCGAGACCCGCCGAAGCGCCATGTCCCCCACTGCGTGCCCAAAGGCATCGTTGACCTTTTTAAAGAAATCGATGTCGAAGAGCAGCACCCCGATGGGGTGGGCGTACCTGCGAAAACGCTCGAGCTCGTAGGCCAAGCTGCGCTCGAAGAACCTTCGGTTGTACAGACCGGTCAGCTCATCGACCATCGACCTCTCGCGCAGCACCATGTTTTGTCGGAGAAGCTGCTTGTGGGTTTTTTCTTGGTCTTCGGCCCGGCGCGTCGCGCAGTGGTGGTCATAGGCCGCCTGACAGGTGGCGTCCACGAGGTTGCCCAAGATGCGCACCAGGCCCCGGGTCCTGCCCTCGAGCGGCGAGACACGCGCGGCTTTGATCACGATGGCGCCGGAGCAGCCCGGCAAGATGAGGTCATCCCCCTGCGCAATCGGACCGCTGCACTCCTCACCCGGCGCCAGATCATCGAACACGCGATCGTAAAGCTCGCCCTCCCAAATGATCCGGCTCGCCGGCCCTATCTCGCACGCGACGCTGTCTTCTTCGTCGGTGTCCACGAAAGCTGCGGCGCGGTGCTCGGGCAGCGCGAGCACCGCGGCTTTGCCCCCGAGCAGGTCGGCGGCCGCTTCGAGGAGCCTCGCGAGGGTGTGCGTGTCCGTGGGAGCCTGGGCCAAGTCCTCGGTTAGAGACTCGAGTCTGTCGAGAAAGATGTCCACCGAATCGAGTCGGCCCATGCTCGTAAACCACCTTCTTTGGGGTGTTCGTCCACCCCAGGAAGCTTAACCGACGCCTCGGCGGCTGCAAGGCTGGGATTAAAGGGACGACAGGGACCTAAGGGACCTAAGGGACCTAAGGGACCTAAGGGACCTAAGGGACATGAGGGACATAAGGGACATGAGGGACATAAGGGAACTAGGGGGGATTAGAGTCTTGCGACGCCTAGGAAGAGGGCGTGGAGGCTTACGATGAGGACGAGGAAGGTAGTCCTTGCCCGGGGCGGCGAGAGTCCCAAGAGGCGATAGCTGATGTCGCTCCTTTTGCAGGCTCCCACGCAGTCGCCGCAGAGCGTACAGGTGAGGCCCGGAAGCCCCTCTTGCACGTGCTCGGCTCGCAGGGCGTCGTAGCGGCACGCCTTGGTGCAGGCGAGGCAGCGGGTGCAGCTTTGGGTGTCGACTCGAATGCGAAACGGCGAGAGCTTGCCGAAGACGTTGGCGACCAGCCCGATGGGGCAGTAGACGGTGCAGTGGACCATGGTGCCGCGGCGCCGTGACCATGTGAGCATCACCGCCACTCCGACGAGGCCGAAGGCCGCGGCTATCACCGCGGCGGCAGAGCCGGGCACCCCGGCGACGCTCAAAACAGCGGCGGTTATCACCGCTGCGGCGAGGATGCCCACCCTCACCCAGCTCGCCCGGCGCGGCAGGCGGCCGACTGTTTTGCGTTTGCTTGCGGCGACCGCGTCCCACGCCCCGATGTAGCACAGGTGGCTGCACCAGGCCGGTCCCACGAGTAGAAGCGTGACCCCGAGCAGGATCGGCATGAAGAGGCCCTCGCCCCGGTAGATCGGCCCGGCGACTATCAGCGCCGGCACCGGCAGGTGCAGCTCGCCGGTCATCAAGAAACGGCCATCCACGAGCAGACCGAGCAAGAGCTGTCCAAAGAACACCGCCGAAAAGAGCCCCCAGACAAAGAGCCGCAGGCGCGGCTGCCGCCCCGGATCGGACATGGCGGCCACGAGCCAGGCGGCATAGGCTGACAGACCCGCGACAGCGGCCCAGCCCGCACCGGACAAAAAGCGCTCGGGCAAAAGCATCGGCGGCGAGATGGCCACCTGCAAGGCGGCGAGGCTCGCAAAGGTGAGCCAGAACGCCCAGGCGCTGCGCGCCGCGGTTTTCGCATCCCGGGACCAGCGGACCTTGACCCGAGGCAGCGAGAGGAGCGCCGAAGAGCCGGCCGTCCAGGCGATGACGCCGCCGATGATGGCGACAAGCCTCCCAAAAGGCTGCCCGAGCATCCGGCGCACCTCGACGAGCTCGGCTCCGGTGTGGGCCCAGACCAGCGCCCCGGCCAAGAGGCCGATCTGCAAGATGAGCAGCACCGCGCGGCGCCTCGAGATGAGCGCGATGGGCGCGACCGCGCACAAAAAGGCGGCTACGAGAGCTCCGTCCCGCAAAAAGTGGGCTCCCAGCAACAGGCAGGACAGCGCAGTGGCGATGACAGAAAAAATCGTCGTCTTCATAACAAACATACCGGAACTCGTTTACCTGTTTGCTTTTACGCGACGATTTTTCTGAAGTCAACGGGTCTCGAGTCATCCGCGCCGTTATTTTTTTTAAACTTCGGCGCCGGCTACCGCGCGGTGCTTCCACAAAGGGGCCGATAAAGGCCGAACATCCCGTATCAGGAGCGCTGCTTGAGCCAGGATTCGAGATCTTGGGCGGGCATGGGCCTTGCGAAGAAGTACCCCTGCGCCGTGTCGCACCCCAAGGTCTTGAGCTTGTCCCACGACTCTTGGTCCTCGACCCCTTCGGCGACGACGAAGAGCCCGAGGCTGTGGCCCAGCCCGATGGTCGCTTTGACGATGCGCTCGTCGCGCTCGTCCGAGGACATGCCGAAGATGAACACGCGGTCGACCTTGATCTCGTCCACGGGCAGGGATTTGAGATATTCGAGGGAGGAGTAGCCGGTCCCGAAGTCGTCGATGGAGGTCTTGACCCCCAGCTCACGGAAACGCCGCACCGTCTCGAGGGCTCGGGGCGGGTCGGCCATGAGGCCGCTCTCGGTGATCTCCAGCATCAGCTTGCCGGGCTCGAGCCCGTACCGCCGGAGCAGCTCGTCCACCCGGTCGGGCAGGCGAAGGTTGTGGAGGTTGGCGGCGGCGAGGTTGACCGACACGGTGAGCTCCTGCCCCGCCTCCTGCCACCTGGCCGCCTGATCGATAGCGCTTGTGAGGACCCAGTCGGTCACCTTGTGGATGAGCACCGTCTGCTCGGCCAGCGGCATGAACATCCCCGGCGGCATAAAGCCTCGGATCGGGTGGATCCAGCGGATGAGCGCCTCGGCGCCTATCGCCTTACCGTCTTTGACGTCCACCTTGGGCTGGTAAAAGAGCACCAGCTCATCGCCCGCCATCGCCCTTTTCAGGTCAGACCCGATGCTCAGCTGCGTCACCGAGTAGCGCTTCATGTCCGCGTCGAAGACGGTGGCGGGGATCTGCCGAGACTTGGCGTGATAGAGCGCCATCTCAGCCTGCCGCATGAGCGTCGCGGCGTCCACGGTCTTTTCGCGGGCGAACGCCACCCCGATGGTGGCGGTGACGTCGACCGCGAAACCGTCCATGTCGAATCGGCGCTCAAGCGTCCTGCCCACCTTGTCGACCAGCTCGCTCGTCTGGGAGGATTCTTGGGATCGCGAGGCCACGATGACGAAAATGTCGCCGCCCAGGCGCGAGATGAAGTCTTCGGGCTCGATCGCTTTCATGAGCCTGCGAGCGACCTCCCGAAGGATCTCGTCGCCCGTGGAATGCCCGAGGGTCTCGTTGACCGCCTTGAAACGATCGATGCCGATGAAGAGCACGTTCAGGCCGCCGCCACGGGACAACGCCTCGATGCGCCCCTCCAGCTCATCTCGAAGCAGGTTGGAGTTGGGCAGGTCGGTGAGGAAGTCGTGGAGCGCCATGTGCTCGAGCGCCTGGTGATCGGCGTGGGTAAAAGCCTCGAGCACCAAGCCCAGATCGAAAAGAACCGCCTTGGTGAACACGCGCATCACGGCGTGTGGGTCGGTCACGCTCGCGTCTTCGAGCGCGCCGAGTCTCTCGAGCACCACGCTCAGCAGCCACGAGTACGCCCCCAGATAGGTCGTCTGGGTCACTTGGGCGGCCTGGTGAACCACGCCTATCTCCAGGCGAGTCCGGGCGTAGGCGTCGTCGTAATTTCCATCCAGGAGGCTCTCGAAGTAGCCGCGAGCCCGCTTCTGGAGACCGGTTAGCTGATCGCGGCTCAAAGAGCCGCCCTCTTCGTTTTTTAATGCGTAAAGCCGCTCTATGAACTCACCGGTCAGGCCGTCTATGAGCTCGAGCAGCCGCTCTTTGTTGCCGGCCAAGAGCCTTCGCTCTTCTTTTGTGAGCTCGACAAGCGACAGCCGGCGCTCCATCGCCTCGCCAGACAGGTTCATCTCTTCGAAAATTTCGGCAACCTTGCGCTCGATCTCGGACATCCAACGACTACTCCCGGGCAAGCGCAGGCGCGCTCCCCAAAACAAAAAATCTATGAAGACAAAGCATAGTGCGAAATTTAACCACCGGGACCCGGAGCGTGCCAGTTTTTCGCTATTTTTTGCATATGAGCCGCCCCTCCGTCTTACCAAACCGGCCGCCCCGTGTCGGACCCGTTGATCTTTGCTCCCGACCCGAGATAATTTATGTCGATGCTCAGACGCGCGAGACACAAGCTCGACTTTTTTTCCCGCTGGGGGCGCTTCCAGCTGCGACGCGCGCGCAACCGCGCGTTTCAGGCTCTCGAGCTTACGTCTTATGTCCTCACCCCGCGGCGACCCTGCCGCCACCTCGTCGTCGAGCATCCGCAAAACAACGACCGGCTCGTCAGCTATCTGTCTTGGCTGTACGGCGCGCCTGACGAGACACTCTTCGAAGGCCTCATCAATGACGGCGCCGTCCATCTCAATAAGCGCCGAGCTGCCCCGGGTGATCTGACGCGGCATATGGACTTCGTGGAGATAAAGGCCACCAAGCTCCCCGCTTTTGTCCTGACGCCGCTCGAGCGCCCCTTGAACGTCATCTACATGGACCGCCACATCGCGGTGGTGGAAAAACAGCCCGGCGATCTCTGCATCCCGCCGCCGAACCGGCGCCACGCCCCTTGTGTGGCCGGCTCGCTTCTGTCCCAGGGGATCTCCTCGTCGGCACAAATTCCCAACATCCACGCGGGACTCGCCCACCGCCTCGACCGCTTCACAGGTGGGCTCTTGGTGGCCGCGCGCACGCCCGCCGCCAAGGACCGGATGACCCGGCTTTTTAGACAACGCAAGGTCCGCAAGCAGTATCTCGCCATCGTCGGCGGCGAGCTCGTGGCCGGGGGCGTCATCGACGCGCCGATATCTCGCGACAGAAAGAGGCGCTGGGCGTTTCGCGTCTCACCCCGCGGACACAGCGCCCGCACCGAGTTCTCGGTGCACGAGCCCTTGTCCGCAGCCGCCACCGAGCTCAAGGTCCGCATCCACACAGGTCGGACCCACCAGATCCGCGTCCACATGGCCAACATGGGACACCCCCTCGTCGGCGACTTTCTCTACGGGGGGCTCTGTTTGCCCGAGACCCGGCAGTTCCTCCTCCACGCGGCGCAGCTCGAGTTCGAGCACCCGTTCACCGGCGAGCTGATGAGCTTTAGCTCCACTCCGTCCGCGGCCTACCTCGAGGACAAGGAGAGGATCCTCCGAGGAGAGCCGCTTGCGCCCCACCCGAAGGCCCGGCGCTGAATAGATGGGGGCCCCAGGCGCAAGAGACTCTTCGTCGCGATCAAGAGAAATCGATCTCGTCCAGCTCGGCGATGAGGCGGTCGCAGTCGTATTTTGACCCGAGTGGGATGAGCTCGAAGGTGTTCTTTTTAGGATCGGGGTCGGGCTCGTCCTCGATGTCCACTTTGAGCACGGGGTTGGTGGCGCCGATGATCTCCTGCTCCGAAGAGTCGAAGATCTGCCCGACGAGCCGGCCGTCGTCTTGGAGCACGACCGACCAGTATCCCCGCTCCTTGCGGATCGCGAACACCTTGCCCGACAGCCCCATGCCCTTGAGATCCACCGATATCCCCGGATGGCCGTCCTCGTCCTGGTCCCAGATCCGCGGGTCGTCCTTGTCGGTGGGCAGGGGATCGTTCCAGGGGTCATCGAGCCTGACGCCCAGGGGCATGACGACCTCTTCGCGGGTCAGCTTCAAGGCGCCGCCTGTGCTCTCGACGGCGAGCTCACCGATAAAGGGCGGCAGCGACTGCACCACGGCGTCGTCCATGCTCGTCTTGATCGGGCTCGTGCTCTCCAGCACGCTGCGGCACGAGATCGACGTGGCCACCAAGGCGCCGTCTTCGAACCGGATCTCGGTCAAGCCGTAGTAGGTCCCCGTGTTTTGAAACTGCCCGATCCCGGGCACCGAGGAGAGGCTCGCCACCACGCTCTTCTCCGCGTAGTACCCGGCCAGCTCCTCGAGCTCCTGGGTGTCCGGCCCCGAACCGCCCGGGCTGTCATCGGTGCCCACATCGGAGGCGTCTTCGTCTTGTTGACAGCCAGCGGTCGCTGCAAGAAGCAGTAAAAGCATCAATACCGAGTCACGTGCCTTCATTATCTGTCCTTTGTTTTGGATGGAAATAAAATCGCGCTCACCTCGCCGCCTCGATGGCGAACAAGTCGATGTCGAAGCCCAGCTTCGCTTTGTCGCATGGAGCGGCTTCGCACGGGGCGCCCGGGTCGACGATCGTCACAGCTCCCGCGTGTGACGCCGCTTTGACGGTCATTTTCTGCCCCACCCACTTGGTGAGCACCGCGTCGAAGTCACCAGCCTCGCCCGGCTTTAGGACGAGCTCGCCCGCCGCCCATTTTTCCTTGGGGACCGTGATCTGAAAAACCCACGTGCCGGCGATCCCGGCGACGCCTTCGAGCTCGACGATGACCACATCGTCTGCGCGGCCATCACCGTCGAAGTCCGCGGTCTCCTCGATGATGTAGCTCATGTTTATCGGAATATTTTTTCCGTCCAGGCTCACCTTGGCCCCCACGTAAGCAACATCTGCGTGATTGACCTTGGTCCCCTTGGGCAAAATCTTGAGGGTGAGGCTGTCTTTTACTGCCGCGCCTCGGGCCAAGCAGGCAAAGGTTCCCTCTTTTAAAACGACGCAAACATCGCCGGTTGCGCAGCACGATGTCTCCGGGCCTTCCATCTGGCAGGCGGGGTAGCACTGGGCGCTCGTGTAGCCTTGATCCTCGGGAAACATCGCGTTCGAGCAGACAGCGCTCTCCCCACACGGTTCGCTCGCCGAGCACAAAAGCCCCACCGCCGGCTCCAGATACTCGTAGTCGTTTTCGGCCCCCGGGTCGTTGTCGCATTCATAGGGCCAGCTCGCGGACCAGTCCGGGCGCCCTTCGCCGGTGTCCTCGTCTTCGCGAGTGTCGACCTCGTCGATGCTGCCGGTCTCCTCGTCAGCTGTTTCGCCGGAAGGCTCGGTGTCGTCGGCGGCGCTCGATGAGCCTCCTTGACAGGCCGCGGCCCCGGCGGTGGAGATGGCCAAAAGAAACAAAAGAATCAAAACGGGTTTTGTCGGCCTCAAAACGAGCATGATGAAAGAATCCTTTCGATCACCGATTTTTTCGGTGCCAAAGGCACGATACACCGCTCTTGCCGTTTCCCTCAAGGCTCACAAACGTTGTTCGTCCTTATATCCACACACGACGATGGAGGCTGGCTGTTTTTTTGAGCATTGACGCGGGCCTTGGCTTTGCTCTACAAATTCAAAAATATGTTCACACCAAATTTTCTCTTCGGCGGGCCGGCCCCGTCTTTGCGCCACATCCCACTGCGAAGCTCAAAGACGCAGGCGAGACCTGCGCGCCTGCGACAAAACGAAGATGCCCGCCTGCGAGGCGACGGGAGAGAGCAGACGATGCGAGCCATAAAAACGGTCTTTGCCTTGTCGTTGAGCCTTTGCCTGGGGGGCTGCATGACCTTTCGGGATGTGGACGATCTGTTTCCAGGGTCGAACGACACGGAGGTCACCCAGACCGGCACAGAGAACATCTCGGTGGATCTTTCTTCGGACTCAGGCTCCGGATCGGACTCAGGCTCCGGATCGGACTTCTCCACCGGCACCCAAGAATCGGACGATGAGACCGACTCCGCCCCAGACCTGGGCACCTCCTCGGAGGGCGACGGGGACTCTGAGTCGGAATCCGAAACTTCGGCGCCTTTGACCTGTGAAGACGAGTGCCCCCACCTCTGCTGCGGCGAGCAGTGCTGCAAGACGTCTCGGGACGTGTGCCGAGACGGCGCGTGCTGCACCCCGGCCACCTGCCACGACCTCGGCGCCTCTTGCGGACAGCTCCCAGACGGCTGCGGTGGGCTCCTCGACTGCGGGACCTGCACAGGCCCCACGTCCCACTGCTCCGAAGACGGCACGTGCGTCGACGATTGCGCGGACCGGGTGTGCGGGCCTTCGCCTATCAAAGGGTTCGACTGCGGGACCTGCGCAGGCGCTACCGAGTACTGCACCCTGGCCGGGAGCTGCGTCGACGATTGCCGAGAACGAACCTGCGGTCCCTCTGACATAAAGGACTTCGACTGCGGGACCTGCGGTGAAGAGGCCCCCTACTGCACCGAGGACGGGGCGTGTGTGGAGTGTTTGACCACCGAAGACAAAAACTGCAACGGGTTCACGTGCGACGTGGAGATGAAAACCTGCACGACCGACTGCCTCGAAGACGACCTGCTGTGCGTCTCGGGTCACCACTGCGATGGCGGCGCCTGCCTCGTCGATCTCCCCGGCGGCGCGACCTGCGACGAACCCACGGACTGCACCTCGGCCCACTGTCAAAACGCGGTGTGTTGCGCCCCGGGCCAGACGTGCTGCAGCGCGCCGGACCACTGCGCAGGTCCCGAGGCTCCGATCTGCTCAGCAAAAACCCACGCGTGCGTCTCGTGTGATGAAGAAGACCTCTGCGCCGCACAGCATGCCCAGAAGCCGTTTTGCGACGCCGCAACCGGCCGCTGTGAGGCGTGCGTCACCGACGCCGACTGCCGCGAAGCCGAGGCCGCCGTCAACCCAAGCCTTTTGGGCATCTGCTCGCCGGATCACACGTGCACCTGCTTTGTCGAAGGCGCCGAAGACTGGCAGTGCCACGACAGCGGACAGTGCCCAGACGGCACGGTGTGCGCCCAGGACATCGCGGACAAGCTCCACTTCGTCTGCCTGGCCACCTGCGACACAAAAAGCCCCCCGGTCGCCGGCTTGGGGTGTCAGGAGCGGCAGACCGATCTGTCACCTCAGATGCGACTCGTCTGGACGCCCATGTCCACCTGCTTTGCGTTCGATCGCGTGGGAGAGGACTGCTTCGAAGGTGGTGACGAGGTCTGCAGCGTCGACGGACCCAAGGGCATCGAAGACGGCTTTTGCATCTCCGGCACCTGCGCGACCTCGTGTTGGGACGGTTCTATCCAAGACGACTGGTGCCCCGAGGGGAGCCATTGCCGCACCGAGTCCCCCTTGGGAATCTGTGTGTCCGAATCAGCCCAGAGGCTCTGGCCGGAGATGGAATAGGCAAAAAAAAGGCGACGGACTCGACGAAGAAAAGTGGGGGGGGCATCTAGGGCGAGTCCGCCGCCAGAGAAAATGTGTACAGAACGAATCAGGGCGCGTCAAGCGGTTTGTCGACGGAGTACCCCCGAATCTATTGGGGCCGGGCGCTTTTTTACCCTCTGCGCGAGACGCCCAAGACTTCGATGAGCTCTGACAAGGGGGAGGTCTTCACCACCACTGCGTCCACGTTCGCGTCCACGCGCGCCTGGTCCGGCTCGAAGCCGGTGAACATCACGGCGCAGCGCAAGGTCGGGTACGCGCTTCGCCATTCGTTGACGGACTGGGAGACCGAGATCTCCTCGAAAACCCGCTTGTCGCCGATGAGGTGCGTCACGTTGGGCTGCGCGAGGAA
>JAABTR010000283.1 GCA_011389755.1 Deltaproteobacteria bacterium
TCACGCGGGCCGAGGGACGACCGGCAGCGCCGAGCCCATGCGCCCGGTTGACTTTGGACATCGGGAATTTACCGTGTGACCGTCAATGAACTCGAAAGCGGCGGATGATCCCACGCGGCCGGATAGGAGCGTTCTATGAGCTGGTTCAAGCTGTCAGCCAACGAAGTTTTAAAGCAGATGGACTCCCGGCGGGAGGGGCTGAGCGACCGGGAGGCTCAAAGACGTCTTGAGGAGCACGGCCCAAACGCGATCCGGCAGGGCAAAAAGGTCAGCCCGTGGAGAGTCCTGCTCCATCAGTTTACGAGCCCGCTCATCTACGTGCTCCTCGGCGCCCTGGCGGTGACCCTCGCCATCCAGACCTGGTCGGACGCCATCGTCATCGGCGCGGTGCTCGTCATCAACGCCACCGTGGGCTTCATCCAGGAGTACCGGGCCGAGTCCGCGGTTCAATCGCTCATGGAGATGATCACGCCGAAGGCCTCGGCGGTGCGCGACGGACACGACGCACAGATAGACAGCGCGGAGCTGGTGCCGGGGGACATCGTCCGGGTGACCCAAGGAGACATGGTCCCCGCCGATGTCCGGCTGCTGGACGTCGCGTCGCTTCAGGTCAACGAGGCCGCGCTGACCGGTGAGTCGGTGCCCGTGAGCAAATCGGGCGAGGCACTCGAGAGCGCGGATGATGATCTGCCCACCGGAGACCAGAAGAACATGGCCTTCATGGGCACCGCGGTGACCTCGGGCAACGCCGTCGCCGTGGTGGTGGCCACCGGTCGCAAGACCAAGATCGGCGAGATCGCCGAGCAGGTCCAGGAAGCCGGGGAGAGCGACACCCCTCTCGAGCGGCGCATCCGCCGATTGGCCACGTGGATCACCGCCGGCATCCTGATCGTCGCCATCATCGCCGCGGGCGTGGGTGTTCTCATGGGCCGCGACCTCTACGAGATGATTCTGCTCGGCGTGGCCCTGGCCGTGGCCGCGATCCCCGCGGGGCTGCCCATCGTGGTCACCGTGGCGCTCGCGCTGGGCGTTCGGCGCATGGCCGCCCGGCACGCGGTGATCCGTCACCTGCCCGCGGTGGACACCCTGGGCTCGACCACCGTCATCGTCTCGGACAAGACCGGCACCATGACCCAAAACCAGATGACCGTTCGGGGCGTGTTCTCGGGCGGGCAGCGCTTCGAGGTCACAGGCGACGCCCAAACGCTGGACGGGGAGCTGCGCAAGGACGACGAGCAGGCCCGGCTGCGCGAAGGTTCGTCTTTGTGGCACACCTTTTTGGCGGGCGCCTTGTGCAACGAGGCGAAGATACACGGCGAAAAAAAGGGTGATGCCGTCGAGGTCGAAGGCGATCCCATGGAAGGCGCCCTGCTCGTCGCCGCCTCCAAGGTGGGTCTCGGACGCGACGAGCTCGAGCGCCGCTTTCCGCGCACCGACGTGATCCCGTTCAAGACCGAGCGGCGGTTCATGGCGACCATCCACGACGCCGA
>JAABTR010000284.1 GCA_011389755.1 Deltaproteobacteria bacterium
CACGTGGCAGGGGTCGGCCGCAGGCACGAGACGGCTGTCTCGGCGGTGCGCGCCGCTTACGCAGACGGTGAGAACGACGAGTTCATCACGCCGCGCATCGTCGCGCCCGAGGGCGTCATCCGGGACGGCGACGGGGTCTTCTTCTTCAACTTCCGCGCCGACAGGGCCCGGGAGATGACCGAGGCCTTGAACTTCGACGACTTCTGCGGCTTCGAGAGGAAGGTCAGGCCCACGCTGTCCGCCTACGTCTGCATGACCGAGTACCGGGCCGACTACGGGCTGCCGGTGGCCTTCGCGCCGAGCACCATGGAGAGCATCCTCGGCGAGGTCCTGGCCAAGCGCGGCTTTGCCCAGCTGCGCTGCGCCGAGACCGAAAAGTACGCCCACGTCACCTTCTTCTTCAACGGCGGCCGCGAAGAGCCCTTTGCCGGCGAGGAGCGCACGCTCATCCCCTCTCCCAAGGAGGTCGCCACCTATGATCTGGCGCCGAAGATGAGCGCCGAGCCGGTGGCCGACGCGGTGATCGACGCGATCCATTCTGGAAAGTACCGGTTCATCCTCGTCAACTTCGCAAACGGCGACATGGTGGGGCACACCGGCTTCTTCGACGCGGCCGTTGTCGCCGCCCAGACCGTCGACGAGCAGGTGGGCCGGGTCCTCGAGGCGGCGCGAGCCCAGAAGATGGCGGCCGTCATCACCGCCGACCACGGCAACCTCGAGCAGATGTTGGATCCCGAAACAAAGCAGCCCCACACCGCCCACACCAACAACCCGGTCCCCGTCATCGTCGTGGCCGACGGCCTCGAAGGCGCGAAGCTGAGGCCGAAGGGCAGCCTCGAGGACGTGGCGCCGACGGTGCTCGCTCTTTTAGAAATCGAAAAGCCCGAGGAGATGACCGGCGAAAGCCTCATCGAAAGCTAGAGCCGACATGAAAAAGACCTATCAGTGCACCGGGTGCGCCACACGCTTCGAAGCGGTGGTGGCAAGCATCGAGGACGAAGCCGACGTGGCCTGCCCCGACTGCGGCTCCTACAAAATCTTCGAGATCGAACAAGACGCCGAGGGGTGCTGCGGCTGCTGCGGCACAGGTCTCCCTCCCGGGGCTCGCGGCGGCTGCAAGGATTGAGCCGTGGCTAGATGATGACCTTTTGAATCCGCTTGAATTTTTCGTGTCTGGCGGTGCCCATCGCCTCGAAGGCCAGCATCTCCACCGAGCCGATGATGGCGCCCTGATCCCGCATCCTTGAAACAGCCTCTTTTTTGTGCCGCGCATCGCGCGACCCGGTGGCCTCGGCGATGAGGTAGACGTTGGTGTCCCGGTCCAGGGCGTCGAGGGCGGTCTGCATCACGCAGACGTGACTCTCGATCCCGACGATCACCAAGGTCGAGACCTCCTTTTCGTCGAAGACGTCCTCGAACTTCTCCTCTCCAAAACACGAAAAGGCGAACTTCTCGATGGGCGCGTAGGCGTCGAACCGCTCGAGGGCCTCGCGCACAGGCAAAACCGTCGGCCCGAGCCCCTTGACGTACTGCTCGGTGACCAGGATCGGCAGCCCCAGGTGCCCGGCCACCTCGATGGCCTGGACGCAGCGGCGGGTCACCTCCTGGTGCTCGAATATGGCGGGCAAGAGCTTCTCCTGCACGTCCACGACAAGCAGCGCCGCGGTGTCCGCGTTCATCAGCGCCGATATTTCATAGAATGCGTCAGTGCCGCTGGCTTCCATCTTCTTTCCTCGCTGTCCGATTTCGGTTTCCGTTTCGGTTCGGCCCGTTCGAGCTTCGCACCAGGGGGCGGGCCAGAAGCCCCGGCGCCAGCACCGAATCTAACACGAGCTGGACCAAATGGTACCCCACCGCGACGAGCGGCCCCAGGGGCAGCGCCAAGAACTGGCTCTTCCAGATGAGGATCGCCGCGGGCAGCGTCTTTTGCGCAGAGCACATCACGATGGCCACCCGCTTCTTCGGATCAGCGGTCGCCACCCGCGCCGCCAGCGCCGACAAAAGCAGCTGGACCAGGTGAAAGACCACGGCGAAGCCCAGCACGGTAAGCACCACCGCCCTGAGGCCCCCCAGGCGCTCGAGGGCCGAGCCGACCCCGGCGAAGATGTACGTCAAAATGATGAGCTGGGACGCTATCGACATCTTCTTGCCGTGCTTCCGGGCAAAAGGAGCCAACCAGACCCGGGCGATCTGCCCCACGACCACCGGCGCCCCCACCTTGAGGGCCAGCTCCCGGGCCATGGCCAAGGAGTCGAGTTCCACATCGGCGCCCCCTAGGAGGCTGAACAAAACAGGCGTCGCGACGATGGAGAGCAGATTGTTGACCATGGTGATCACCATGGCGAGGGCTACGTCGCCCCCGGCCACCTCGGTCAAGACGATGGCGGTGGCGAGGGTGGACGCCTGAGCCGAGCAGATGAGCACGGCCAGGCGCTCCTCGGGTCCTGACAAGCCGAACCCATGGGCGAGCCCCAGGGAGACCAGCGGCGCGGTCACGAACGTCATCAGCGCCGCCACCACGAGCAGCCCCGGGCTGCGCGCCGCGTGAAGAAACTTATCGGGGGCGAGCTTGAGGGCCCCGAGGAACATCACGACAGCCACGCCGATGTCGATGACATGGAAGCCCGGCAGAGCCCGCCCCGCGGCGGGCCACATCCACGCGGCAACCACCGTGGCGGCGATGGCGATGCTCAGCCAATAGCGGGTCCAAAAGCCGGGCGCGTCTCTCTCGTTCATGGCCGGCGATTGTGGTCGAGACCGGCGCGAATGGCAACCGGGAACGACGAGGCAAGATTACGGGCTTTTTACCAGCTCTTCATCTGCTCTTCGATGGGGTAGATGGGGCGGATGTCGGTGGGGATATCGCTCAGCGAGGCCAACGCGGTCCTTAGCTCTTCGGGCATGTGGCCGTACTTTTCGATGAACGCTTTGGAGCCCTCGTAGTCTCCTTTGGCCTCGAGCATGAGCAGGTCGTGGGCCAGCGATTTGACCGCGTCTTGCATCTTCTCGGCCACGTAGGCGTAGCGGCCGTCCTCGCTCTGTTTGATGGCGCCTTTCTCCATCAGGTAGTTGAACTGGATCACGTTGGCCTTGCCGTGGGCCTCTTCGGCGCCGAAGCGCACCGAGCGGAAGAAGCCGCCGAGGAACGAGGCGTACATGTTCTTCTCAAACGATTTGTCGTGCATGCCTTTGTCGATGAGCAGGTAGTTGAGGTACATGCCCAAGGTGTCGGCCTTGGCCTCTTCGATGACCGCGTAGAGCTCCTTGAGCTCCTCGTTGACGGAGGTCTTTACCTTCTTGCCATCTTTTTCCACCGTGATCTTGCCCGGGCCCAGGCCGTGGGCGGTCTCGTGGACCAGGGTGTGGTTGAAAAAGGCGTCGAACGAGACGTCTCCAATTTGCTCTTTAGCGAGCAGGCGCTCGGCGATCGGCATGAGGATCTGGTCGAACTTGGCGTGGGCCACGTTCTTGAGCATCACCTTCTTCGAGCCTTTTTTCTCCCGCACGACCTCGTCGTTGGGCAGGTTGAAGGCCAGGGTCTGGACCCCCGAGCGGGTGTCGCCGCCGGTGTAGAGGACGTCGACCACCGAGATGGGCGATTCGCTGCCCCGGTCGAGGTTCTTGTGCTCATCGGGGATGGGCAAATATTTCTCCATCTCGGGGATGAGCTTCTTGATGCGAGCGAGCTCCTTGGAGTCCTCGGGATCGCGGAGGGTGACGAAGGACTCGAAGGCGGCCTTGTAGCCCATCAGCGCGTCTTCGTAGACCTCGTAGGGGCCGATGACCACCTCGATGGCGCCGTCGCCCAGGTCCATCCAGGCCATGTCGCTTTTGCGGTACTCGTTGGAGCTGAAAGCCGCGGCGCGGGCTTTTAGGAACTTCTTGAGCCTTTTGTCCTTTGACAGCTCGGCCGCCTCCTCGAGGAGCTTGGCCGCAGGCTCGAGGTACTCCTTGTACGCCTCGTTATAAGGGATGGCCTTGAGGTTCTCGCCGTCCCGCGTAATGATGGAAAAATATCCGGTGAACGCCTCTTTTTGGTCGGGGTGCGCCGCGATCCACGTCTCGAGCTCTTCCTTGGTCAGATCCTCGGGGTAGTAGGTGGCACCGGCGGGCTTTTCCTTGTCGCCCCAAAACGGCTTGTGCTCCTCGGTGCGGTCCCAGGGGCCGTACATCACGTTGAACAGCGCCACGAGGTTCTCACCGCCCTCCTCCTCGGCCATCTGAGCCCGCCATTCCTCGTTGTCGCCGGCGACCTGGTGGAGAAACAGCGTGTCCATGATCCGGGCGGCTTCCACGAGCTTCTCGATCACAGGACGCAGGTCCTGGGGAATTTTCTCTTCGGGAACGCCGATCTTGGTCGGAGCGAACTTCTCGAGGGCAGCTTTGACCGGATCCACCTCGTCCTCCTTTGCCGTGTCTTGCGCGAGCTCCGCAGCCGTATCGACCGCAGGAGCCGAGTCCTTCTCTGTCTGAGAAGGCGCGACCTCCTTGTCCTTGGCCTTGCCACAACCCGCCGCCGCAAAAGCCAAAGAAACCGTAACCACCAAAAATGCACGCATCACCATCCTCCTTCTAGCTTTTCCGAGGCATCATAGTCCACCCCCGTCCACTGCGTCCACTGCGTCCACTGCGTCCACAAAGTCCACTGTCCACAGTCCACTCCCCCCCCCCACATCAAAAGAAGATGTTCTTCACATCCTTGACCGACATCAAAATCAAAAGGCCGATGAGCAGGAGGAACCCGATGGTGTTCACCGCGGCGTCCACCTTGGGGCTCACCCGCCTCCTCGTCACCATCTCGTAAAGCAAAAAAGCCGCCCGCCCGCCGTCGAGGGCCGGCAGGGGCAAAAGATTGAACAAAAAGAGCATCAAGCTGAGGTACGCCATGAGGGCCAAGAAAACCGTGACCCCTCGCTGGAGCGCCGAGGAGGCCATCTCCACGATCCCCACCGGTCCGACGGTCTGGACTCCCTTGACCGTGCCGGTGATGGCACCGTAGAGCCCACCCAGGGTCCCGGCCGTCAGCTCATAACACCTCACCGCCGCGGCGACGGCCGCCTGGTGAAAGGGCAGCGAGATCCGCTCGGTGGGCTGCCCGATGCCGATGAGCCCGATGCCGCCTTGCTCCTTGGGAGTGACCTGGACGAACACCCGCTCCTTGCCGCGCCTCACCTCCAGGGTCAAGCGGTTTCCCGGGTTCTCGTGCATGGCCCCGGCGAGCTCCCCCCAGGTCTCGATCCGCTCGCCGTCGATGGACAAGACGCGATCCCCGGCCTCGAGCCCGGCTCTCTCCGCCGGTTCTCCCGAAACCGTGAAGCCGATCCGCGCCTCGTCGACGGCCTGGGGGTTGCCCACCATGAACAGGGCAAAGAGCATCACCCAGGCGATGAGCAGATTCGAGACCGGCCCCGCCAAGATCACCATCCCCCGGCGCCACGCCGGCTTGACCATGTAGGAGTCGGCGTCCTCGTAGGCCCCCTCCTCGAACGGGTTCATCCCCTTGATCTGCACGAAGCCTCCGAGGGGCAAGATGCCGATCTGGTAGTCGATGCCCGTCTTGCGGGAGGTCCACTTGGCGATGGGGGTCATAAACCCGATGGAGTATTTCAGGACCTTCATCCCCATGCGGCGGGCCACGAAAAAGTGCCCGGCCTCGTGAAGGGCGATGAGGACTCCCAGGGCAAAAACGGCGACGATGGTGCTGGCTACGCTCATTTGGGTCTCACCCCCTTGTGGAGTCTAAGCAGAACTCGAAACCTCGCGCTCAGCGGCTCTTCTTGTTTTCAACCGCCGCCTTGATGAAGGCGGTGAACAAAGGGTGCGGCTCCATGGGGCGGGACTTGAACTCGGGGTGGAACTGGCACGCCACGAAGTAGGGGTGCTTCGGTACCTCCACCATCTCCACGAGGCTGCCGTCGGGGCTGACTCCAGACAGGACCAGGCCGTTTTGCTCTAGGGTCTCCCGGTAGGCGTTGTTGACCTCGTACCTGTGGCGGTGGCGTTCGGAAATGTTCTCCTGGCCGTAGATCTCGCGGGCCTTGGAGTCGTCGGTCAGGACGCACGGGTAAGCCCCCAGGCGCATGGTGGCGCCCTTGTCGGTCACATCGTGCTGCTCGGCCATGAGGTGGATGACCCGGTTCTTTCCGCTGGGCTCGAACTCCTCGGAGCTCGCGTCGGCGATATCACAGGCGTTGCGAGCGAACTCCACGACAGCCAGCTGCATGCCGAGGCAGATGCCGAAAAACGGCACGTTGGTCGTGCGCGCGCGGTGAATGGCCGCTATCTTGCCTTCGGTGCCCCGCTCGCCGAACCCGCCGGGGACCAAGAGCGCGTCGATCTCTTCGAAGAGACCCTCCACGCCCTCCTTTTCGAGCTCCTCGGCGTCCACGTGCGTCAGCCGCACCCGGGAGTCGTTGGCGATGCCGCCGTGGATCAGCGCCTCGTTGAGGCTCTTGTAGGAGTCGCGCAGGTGCACGTACTTTCCCACCACGCCGATACAGACCTCTTTTTCAGGGCGCTCGACCCGGCGCACGACTTCGTCCCACTCCGAAAGATCGGCTGCCCGGGACCAGATGTTGAGCATCCGCGCGATGAGCTCGTCGAGCCCTTGCTTTTCGAGGGCCGCGGGCAGCGCGTAGATGCAGCTGACGTCCCGCGCCTCCACCACAGCCTGACGCGGCACGTTGCAAAACAGGGCGATCTTGGCCCGCTGCTCGTCGCTCATCTCTTTCTCGGTGCGGCAGATGAGCACGTCCGGCTGGATGCCGATCTCCCGCAGCGCCTTGACCGAGTGCTGGGTGGGCTTGGTCTTGAGCTCCCCGGCGGCCTTGATGTACGGAACCAGCGTCACGTGAACGCACAGGGCGTTGCCCGGCCCGAGCTCCACGCGCAGCTGGCGAATCGCCTCCATGAAGGGCAGCGACTCGATATCGCCCACTGTCCCGCCTATCTCGATGATGGCGAGGTCCACGCCCTTGGTGTTCTTCCAGACGAACTCTTTGATCTCGTCGGTGATGTGCGGGATGACCTGGACGGTGCGCCCCAGGTATTCCCCCCGGCGCTCCTTGCTGATGACCTCGTGGTAGACCCGGCCCGTGGTCAGGTTGTTGCCCTTGGACATCCGCGCGCTGGTGAACCGCTCATAGTGACCCAGGTCGAGGTCGGTCTCGGCCCCGTCGTCGGTGACGAAAACCTCTCCGTGCTGGAAAGGGCTCATGGTCCCCGGATCGACGTTTATGTAGGGGTCGAGCTTCATCATCGTGATCTTGAGACCGCGGTTCTCCATGAGAGCACCGATAGATGCCGCAGCCAGACCCTTGCCGATCGACGACACGACCCCACCCGTCACGAAAATCATCTTGGTCGGTTTATCCATCATCTGTTTTGTCCCTTCCGGAAAGGTGGTAAAAGGCGCGGCGTTAAACGGCATCCCTGCTGGGCTAACCGCCTGATTTTGCGTCACTTTCATTCACAAACCAGGCCGCCGGCAGCTCGGGTCCGCAATATACTTGTGCGGCCGACCCGTGTCAATCGACGCCCGAGATCCAAAGGAAAAAATCGGCTCCGAAGCAATTTCTCCCCCCTCGCTATTCTCAGGTCGTGTTATAAAATTCCCAAGTTAGGCATATAGGCACAGGAGCCCAAAAGATGTACAAGCAGCATCTCTTTATAATCGGGATCGGAGTTGTCACGGCGATGTGGGGCTGCTCGTCCGACCCGCCCTCCGTGGACGCCTCGATAATCGCCCCCCAAAATTCGGACGAGGAAGGCGACAGCGGCGCCGGGACCCAAAACGAGTCCGACTCACCCGGCCCGGAGACCCCAGCCGATACCGCACCTGCCACGGTCGCGACCGATGAGGATCCGAAGACCGACGAAGATCCGAACACCGACGAAGACTCCGAGTCCGCGTCGCTGCAGCCGGTCGATCCGGGCGACTGCCCCTGGATGTGCGTCCCCCTCACCGGCCCGGCGGCCTGCGATCAGACCGGAGACAAAGACGCGGTCCACAACCCCAACTTCGCGTGCGGCGACCCCGGCTACGCGTGCTGCCAGCCCCCAGGCGCCAAGATCGGCCTCAAGAAGGACTGCGCGGCTGGGGAGGCCATGTGGTGCCAGAAATCGTGCGGCACCGGTCTGATGGAGACCACCGATTTCTTCTGCAACGACGCCACGCGAGTGTGCTGCATGGACCCGGACGGGCCGCCGCCCACCTGTGAACAGACAGGCGGTTACTGCGAAACATTCTTGTTCGGTTGCGACGCTGGCTTTGTCGAGTCCGACCTCGACTGCGACTTCGGCCAGAAGTGCTGCCAACCGCCCCTTTGCCCCTGGGAGTGCAAGGAGCTCAAAGGACCGGCGGTGTGCTCCGAGGGCAAGGATCCGCCGGTGGCCGTGCGAAACTACAACTACTCCTGCGCAAAACGCGGCGAGGTCTGCTGCCAACCCTCAAACGACCCCGGCGGAATCACCGAGACCTGCCGCGGTGCCCAAGACGCCACCTGCGCCACCGCGTGCCGCAGCTACGAAAAACAGCGCAAAGACCTTTGGTGCAAGGCCTCGGACACCAAGTGCTGCCAAGACACCCGCTCGATGTGCGATGAGATCTCCGGCCGCTGCGAGGTCATCCTCTTTGGGTGCGACGACGGCTGGCAGCAAAATGAAAAGGGCAAGTGCGACTCCAGTTTCGATGTCTGCTGCACCGAGATCCCGGCGAACAACACCTGTGCGCTTCAAGGCGGCCGCTGCGTCGACTTCGGGAGCAACTGCCCGCTGGGTTACCTGCCCGAACCGTTCACCATGTGCGGCACGGTAGAGATGTGCTGCAAACCCATGATCAACATCTAACCCCCCTCGAGGCACCATCAGCGGCACTGATCGCCTTCTTGCAAAGGCGGCGGCTCGCTCTCGCGGGCGATCTCCCGATCGCACCCCTTGGTCTTCTCGTTGTGCCGGCAAAAGGCGTCGCGCAGGTCGGCGGCGCCCCGGGCAGATGCCTCGTACTTGCCGTTGATGAGCAGTGTCGGGCTCGCCCGGACGCCCAACGCCTCAGACAGGGCGAAGCTCTCCTCGAGCAAGGCCCGCCCTTTTTTCCCTTCGGCGCATCGCTGCAAGGCCTTTTCGTTCATCCCCTTTGAGAGGCAGGCCTGCCAATTCGGCGACCGAAAATCTCGGGCGCGACAGGTCATGTATTCCAAATAGCGGTGATTTTTCGGGTACATGTCTTGAACGCAGGCCATCCTCAGGTCCTCGGCCACCTCTGAGGGACCGTGCATGGAAGAGAGCCGGCCGTCCTCGACGCCGCCGATGAAACGGACGACCAGATCGATGGGGCCCTTGCCCTGACCATCGAAGTGGGTCACGAGATCGCGCGCGGGTGGGAGCATACGCACCCCGAAGGGACACTGGCTCATGATGAACAGCTCGACCCGTCGGGGCTCTTCATCGCGGCATAAAAGCGCGGACTCACAGCCGGGAGCCTCGCAATCCACGGCGCCGTCTCCCGTGTCGTCCACCCCGTTGTCACAGATCTCTGCGCTCGGATCCCAGCCGTTGCCCATCTCCAGCACAAAGCGGTCGCCAAACGGGATCAGGTAATCGGCGAGGCGCCGGCCGGCCTCCCCGTGGCTCGCGTTATCCCCCAAAACGACGAGGGGCAGCTCCTCTACCCGCGGGACGCGGGCACGAACCGCCTCGTAGAGCTTTTCTCCCTCCGGCTCGACATAGTCCAGCCTTCGTATCTCGAGACCGGGATAGACCTTGGCCAGGGTCTTGAGAGGCCTCGACGTATCGCACATCCCCGGATCTTCGCACCGGCTGTCGAACAGCACGGTGGCCTCGACAGCGGGCGGCGGCTCCACGTTTAGGCACGCGCGGGGCCTCGTTTTTTCTTCCCCGGTCATGTAGCAGATGAAGGCCAGCATCTCGTCTCGCGAGAACCCGCCGAAGTAGGCCTTTTCACCGATGATTATCGAAGGGCTCGCCGTGATGCCGGCGCGCATGGTCGCCGCGTAGTGCCCGGCCAGTTCCTTATCGGGGCGGCCCGAGGCCAGGCACTCGTCCACCGCCTCGGTGTCGACACCCGCCTTTTTCGCGCACTCTTGCCAGCCCGTGGGGAGACGCCGCCACGTGTCACCGGAGTAAACACAGCCGTAGTAGTCGAAGCGCTGCTCGAAGGCGACGGCCTGGACACAGGTGTTGAGCCGAGCCGCGTCCACCTCGGCGTCCCCAATGCTCCGGTCGAGGCTTCCGTCGGGAGACAGCCGTCCCAGGTAAAGGATGTCGAGCCTCAGGGCCCCGCCCAGCTCCTTTTTTATATCCACGGCGGTGCTGATGGCCTCGGCGGCATAGGGGCAGCGGCCCAAAACGAAAATGGCCATCTGGGCGTGCTGCCCGGCCTGAGGCCCAGGCTCTTGCTCTTTTGCGCCGCTAACCTCGGCGTGGGCCTCGTCCGGCGGCGGTGTCGCCTTGCTCGCCGCGCCGCAGGCCGCAAAGGCCGCCGCGAGCATCCCAAATGCCGCGGCCTTCAATATCGTTTCTCGTGCGTTCATCAACCGACCTCTTTAAAAAAAATATTCATTTGAGGGGTAACACGCCGGGGCTGCGAGCGACAGTTTCGAACCACCCCGTGTTATCCATTCGCCTGCCGACGCTTTGGCGGCCGCCGCCGTTTTCTATTGTGCCCACCGCCACGGCTCGCCGTTCGATAGAGCCCCGATGCACGACTTCTCCTCGCGATCCCGGGGTTTTCAAGCGGTTTTCAAACCGCGGCACGGACCTTGCTTAGGGGTGGTCGCCATCAGGAGGACAGTCAGATGAACGTCAACGTAAAATGCGCCGCCCTCGCCGGCGTCAAGGCCCTTTTTGTCTCGGTCGAGGTCGACATCTCCTTGGGCATGCCCGGCTTCGCCATCGTCGGTCTGCCCGAGGGCGCCGTCCGAGAGTCCAAGGTCCGAGTCCTGGCCGCCTTGTCGAATTGCGGCTACGCCGTGCCTCCCCGCAAGATAACCGTCAACCTCGCGCCGGCGGACCTCAAAAAGAGCGGCGCCGCGTTCGACCTGGCCATCGCCTTGGGTATCCTCGCCGGGCTGGGGCTCGTAGATCCTCGCACCCTCGAGAGCCTGATGGTCACCTCGGAGCTGGGACTGGACGGGACCTGCCGCCCGGTCCCGGGGGTCTTGCCTTACGCTCTGCTCGCCTCCCATCAGGGCCTCTCGGCTCTCATGGTGGCGGGGCCCAACGCCGCCGAGGCCGCCGTGGTCGAGGACGTGGCCGTGCTGCCGATCCCGAACCTGCCCGCCGCGGTGTGTCACCTGACCGGGGAGAGCCCCATCGAGGCCCACCCCCCGACCCAGGTGAGAGCGACTGTGGTCACGGAGCACGAGCTGGATCTGTGCGATGTCAGAGGCCAAGAGCACGCCAAACGCGCCGTCGAGGTCGCCGCGGCAGGCGACCACAACGTCTTGATGATGGGCCCCCCCGGATCGGGCAAGACCATGCTCGCCAAGAGGCTCGGCACCATCTTGCCCCCTTTGACCTTCGACGAGATGCTGGAGGTCTCGGCCGCCCACTCGGTCCTCGGCCTGACCAGCGCGGACCGGCCCTTGGTCACGAGTCGACCGGTTCGGGCGCCCCACCACACGGTGTCGGATGCCGGGCTCGTCGGGGGCAGCAACCCCCCGCGCCCCGGCGAGGTCTCCTTGGCCCACAACGGCGTCTTGTTCTTGGACGAGCTGCCCGAGTTCAAAAGGC
>JAABTR010000285.1 GCA_011389755.1 Deltaproteobacteria bacterium
AGATGTCGAGGCGCACCAAAGGGAGGTTCCACTGGCCGGCGACGGCCTTGGCGGTCAGCGATTTTCCGCACCCCTGGACGCCCATGAGCAAAAGGCCCTTGGGGGTCGGGATGCCGAACCGGCGGGCGTCTTCCGAGTAGGCGTGCTTGCGGGTCTCGAGCCAATCCTTGAGGCGGTCGAGTCCCCCCACCTGGTCGAGGTCGCTGGGGACCTCCACCTGTTCGAGGACGCGGGATCGCCGAAGCACCTTTTTTTTGTCCGCGGCGATCGATGACAAGGCCGCGGCGATGTCGAGGTCGTCGGGATCTGCGAGAAAAGCTCTGCGCAAAGAGCGGCGGGCCTCGCTCGCGGTGAATCCCTGGCAGGCCCGAACGAGCAAGGAGGCGTCCTTTTCGCTCAGCAGGGCGCTCACCTCGAGGCAGATCTCGGACACGAGCGCCCAGATCTCCGGTTCGCCGGGCAGGGGGTACTCGAGGACAGCGGTGTCGTGCTCGATCTCCTCGGGCAGCTCGAAGCTGGGAGCCAAGATGATGAGCCTCGCTGCGCCGCTCGGGTCGCCGTGGGCGATGTCCGCCAAGAACCTTATGATTTCGGGCTTTTGAATATTGAGGTGGGCGTCATCACAGGACCAGATGGCCGTGCCGGCATCGCAGCCCCCGCTTTTGCTTTGCACCGCGTCCAGGCCGTCGCTAAAGCGCAAGGGCCTCAGCTCCAGGCCCATTTTGTCGATGACGCTCTCTATCTCGGCGCGGGTCCGCCGCTCCTCGTGCGTCAACACGAGGATGATGGGGTATTGGGCCTGGATGTGCGCGCGCAGATCGCGCTCAAAACCGGACATCAAAAAGCCTGGCATCTCGCATCCATTTCGTTTGCGGCAACAATATCGAACTCTATCACCGACGCTGGCGCGGGCCAAAATTTCCCCACTGCTGGCAGCTCACTGATTATTTGCTAACATATAAGTAGAGATGGATAAAAGGGCGTGCCTCTGTTCGAGGAATGCCTTGTGAAAAAGGATAAAGTCCGCGAGGTCGTTCGTTCTGTATGCATTTATTTGCGAATTGAAGACGTGGCGAGGCCGGCAGAGGCGACCGCGTTGAATCATGTCGGAAAAAGCTCTTGACCCACGAAGCCAAAGATAAAGTCGCGTGTCGCGACAAAACCTCTCGATGGAGCCACGCCGACCTCATGAAAAAGGCGGCGCGACTCGATATCCCGGCTCTGGCCGAGCTCTACCTGAGGTTTGTCCCCGTCATAGACGAAGCTTCGAGAAAGCGCGTTCGCGGGCTGACGATGGCGGAGGTCAGGCAGATCCGCGGCCGGGTCTTGGACGACGTGTGTGATCGCGCCGCTGGGTTCTCGTCGGCGAGGCAGCTCGAGAAGTGGATCGGGCGGCGCGCTTCGCGGCACGCCGGCTTCAAGATTTTGGGCACGGTCCTCCAAAAAACGATCCGGGCCCGCGATCGCGATTTAAGCGCGAGGTTCGAGGGGGGGATGCCTTCCAGACCGCCTTGCGAGCTCGAAGCCTGGCGGTTTGCCCGAAAGGCCAAAAAACGCATCGACAAGCGCCGCGAGACCCCCGCCCCCCCACTCGGGAGAATCGCGGGGTTTTTGGCGGGGGTGGCCGTTGTCATCGTGGTGCTGGCCGTTGTCGTCGCGGCGAACACAAATTCGGCGCACCAAAATGCACATGCGACCTTCGAACTCCTCGGCGAGCAGGGCCGTCCGGCCCAGCTGCTCCCCCTTCGCGAGGGGCAATCCCTGGAGACGGAGCCCGGCCGCGGCGCGGTCGCTCTTTTTGTGGGGGGGCGGATCGGTTTGGCGCCGGAGACGAAGCTTAGGCTTGCGACGATTCGTGATGAAACGCTCGAGGTGGAGCTCGAACGCGGGAGCTTGGCCGGGCAATTGGACGACGAAAAACCCGGACGGGATTTGGAGATCCGCTCGGGACGGATCACGGTGCGCGCGAGCGCGGCAAAGGTCGCCGTCAAGAGGTTCAAAGATGAGGTCGAGGTGCGCATCGCTAGGCGAAGCGCCGAGGTTCTTCACGACGGGGTGAGCGTGGGAGTCTTTCGAGCGCCTCAAATCTTGCGCCTCGGCCAGACCGGTCGCCTCGCATTCATCGCGGCAGGCGATGAGAGTTTCAACGAGGTGGACGCGCTCCTTCAAAAGTCCTCGAAAAAGGCCCCAGTCCCCTAGCCCCTCATCTTTTCGCGTTCGACTCGAAAATCGGCTTGAAGACCTCTTTCGCAAAAACGGGATAGCTGGTGGGGGTGACGCTGTCGATGGCAGCGGGCTTGCCAAATGAAGCCCGCTTGGTCTCCAGTGCCTCAGAGAGCTCGGACATGCAGTGGGCCATATGGGGGCTCAGCCCGACCTGTCGCAGCGCATGTTCGGCCTGCTCGTAGGAGATGGTGATGTGCTCGATGTGCCGCCCGAGAGTCTCGGACAGGGCCCGCGCCACGTCGTCGTAGCTGACGCCATGGGGCCCGTGGAGCTCCACGATGTTGTGACCCTTCCAGTCGAGGGTCTCGAGAAAATCTGCGGCTCGGTCGGCGATGTCACGGGTCGCGATCATGGGGACGCGGAGCTCGCCGCTCATGGGCGTGAAAAGCGCGGCGTCGCTCTTGATGTTTTCGATTTGCATCAAGGTGTTTTCCATGAAGTACGCCGCGCGCAGGTGCACGATATTCTCGGCCGCCGCCGTCAAGATCTGCTCGTTGTCGTGTAAGCCGAGCACCGGACCGGTTCCCCGGTCGAGGTCGGCGCCCATGCTGGACAGGTGGACCACGTGTTCGATGCGATTTTGGGCGATGGCCTCCGCCGCGGCGGAGGCGAATTTTCGGTAGTGGGCCCGGATGTCGGGGGACTTGGGGTCTGGAGGGGCGAGCACAAAAAGGGCCCGGGCACCTTTGGTGGCCTCGATCATCAAGCTTGGATCGGCGTGGGATCCGGAGAAGACGCGGGCTTTTTGGGCCTCTAGGTGGGCGAGTTTTTCGGGCTTTCTTGCGACGAGGACGACGTCCCGGCCGCTGTCTAGCAGGATACTCGCGAGCTTGGAACCTATCTTGCCGGTTGGCGTGGTGATGACGATGCTCATGGTGCTCTCCTCCTCGGACTCGCGCCGGTTTTTTTAATATTGTCGGGGTGAATGTCGCGCTTTGGAGAAAGCTTAAGTCGGCCGCGAGGCGGATACCACGTGTCGAACGAAAGTTTTTTTTAGGGCATGAGTCAATGGAGGCAACTCTTGCGCACCCGAACCCTCACGGGTACCGGGACCTTGGGGCGCAGCAGATCGGCCGCGTCTCCCACGGTCTCTTCGAGCCATTTTGCGATCCTATCGAAGAGTTTCTTTATCATCGCGCTGCTCCCACTATTAATCGTTGCCACGAAAGGCCTCAGGTCAAGGCGTTTTGGCGGGAACAGCTCGAGGGAGATGTGTCGGGCCTTCAGCCGCCTCCCACCAGCCGGACGAGCTCCAGGCGGTCGCCCTCGCACAGCTCGGTGCCAGGGTAGTCCTCGCGAGAGATCGGCTTGGCGTTGC
>JAABTR010000286.1 GCA_011389755.1 Deltaproteobacteria bacterium
GGCCGCGGCGACGCCGAGCTCGTCCAACAGGCTCGTCAGTGTGCTGGACGCGGCGATCTCTTTGGTGCTGCCGTTAACGGTTATATTTATTGCCATTTTCTTTTATTCCTTTCGAGGCAAAGCCCCGATCCCAGTCTTTGAGCACCGGATCGAAGCCGGCCTCCTCGAGAGAGCGGGCCACCGCGGCGACCGTCCGGGAGTCCCCCACGCTGAACTGAGGCTGAGCTGAGCCGGGTTCTTTGTAGCCGCCCGGCTCGGTGCGCGAGCCCGCGGAGAGCCGCGTGGCGCCGATGTCGACCAGGAGGGCGCGCAGTTCGGCGCTCTCTCGGGTCGAGATGGTGATGCCGGCGTCCTCGAAGCACAGCCGCAGAGCCACGACGACTTGAATGAGCTGTTCGTCTGTCACGGGGTGCAAGATGGAGAAACCATCGGGGACATTGTGCAGACGAGGCAGACCGAAGCTCAAAGAGCTCTTCCAGCAGCGTTTCTCGAGGCCCAGGGCGTGGATGCCCAAGGACAGGACCTCGGTGCGAAACGGCGCGAGTCCCAAAAGAGCCCCGGGCCCCAGGTAGACCATGCCGGCTCGGCCGGCGCGTTCGAGAGTGTCCAGCCTCCATTCATAGTCGGCCTTGGGGCCGCTGGGGTGCAGCGCCTGGTAGACATCCGGGTCGTAGGCTTCTTGGTACAAGGTGACGCCGTCGACCCCGGCTTTGGCCAGAGCCCGGTAGGACTCCACGTCCATCGCCGGCAGCTCCACTTGGACGCTGGTTGCGAAGAGGCGCAGCTCTTCCAAAAGCTCGGTGAGGTAGGCCAGGTCGACCCGCGGATCGTCTCCGGAGACCAGCAGGATGTGGCGCACGCCTTGGTCGCGCAGGATCTTCGCATCCTCGACCACCTCTTCGACAGACAGCCGCCGGCGGGAAAACTTCTGCTGGGCTCCGAAGCCGCAGTACGGGCAGCGGCCGCCGCAGTGGTTGGAGATGTACAAGGGGGCGTAGAGGTTTCTGGCGAGCCCGAAGCGCGCTCTCGTGACGTGATGGGCTCTTTGTCGCAGCTCCCCAGAGGCGCGCGCGGCTCCAGGGCTGAGCAACAAGGCGAGCTCGGTGGGGCCTTTTCGGGCCTGGGAGGCCGCGCCGAGGGCTCGCTCCGGCGAGGTGTTTTCGAGCTGGGGCCGCAGATCCGCGACGATCCGAGCAAAGGGCGAGATCGGAGTGTTCATTCGAGATATCCCGTTTGTGGAGATGAAGCCTGAGGCGTGTGGGTCTTGAGGCCAGGCCCGGACAGATAGGCCTCCCGGCCGGCCTCGACCGCCAGGCGAAAGGCCCGGGCGATGCGGACGGGATCCGCGGCGATGGCCACGGCGGTGTTGAGCAAAACCGCATCGACCCCCAGCTCCATGGCCTGCGCGGCGTGGCTCGGCAGGCCGAGCCCCGCGTCCACCACCACCGGCACCGACGCCTGATCCCGAATTATCTCCACGAAGTCGCGGGTTCGCAGGCCATTGCCGGTGCCGATGGGGCTGCCCAGGGGCATCAGCGCGGCGACCCCGGCCTCTTCGAGGTGCCGCGCGAGGATGGGATCGGCCGGCATGTAGGGCAACACGGTGAACCCTTCCTTGACGAGCTGCACGGCGGCGCGGAGCGTCTCGACCGGATCGGGCAAAAGGGTGCGCGGATCCGGGGTCACCTCGAGCTTCACCCAGGGCTCGAGGCCGCCGGCTCGAGCGAGCCGCGCCAGCCTTATCGCCTCCTGAGCATCTCGGGCTCCGGAGGTGTTGGGCAAGATCAGGTAGCGTTTCGGGTCGAGGGCGGCGAGCATGTCCTCTCCCGGTGCGTCGAGATCCACGCGCCGAAGGGCCACGGTGACAATCTGAGCGCCCGAAGCGTCCACGGCCGCGGCCATCACCTGCGTCCCGGCGAATTTGCCGGTGCCTATCATGAGACGCGACGAAAACTGGCGTCCGGCGATGGTGAGCTTATCTGTCATGTCTGTCCTTTTCGTTTCAGCGGCCGCTTCGCGACCGTCGCAGCGTTCTTTTTTTTCGTTACGCGCCGAACACCCGAGCGTACACCCGGCGAGCCCGCTCGGGATCCGTCGTGCCGCCGACGATCACGCGGCCGTCTCCGAAGACGATGAGCTCGCTGCCGTCGAGCTCGAAGCTCAAGGTGAAGCCGTTGAAGCGCGGTGTGGCACCCTGGGGCAGAGCTTTCGTGAGTTTGTCGAAGTCGACCTGTTGCGCCGCGGCCGGTGTGATCTGGACGGAGCCTCGTCCGCACATCTTCGTGTAGGTGACCGTCGCGCGCCTGTCGAGAAAGTCGAAGCTATGCTTTGCGCAACACGGGCAGTGGGCGTTTTTTGCGATGCGCAGGCGGCTGAGCTTTGGGCGCCAGACGTCGACGGTGGTCATCTCTCCTGCGTGATCGCGGTCGCCCACGAGCCGGCGCAGGGCCGCCGCGGCCTGGAGACCGCCCACGACCGAGGCCGCCGCTCCCAAAATTCCGGCGACATCGCAGGTGGGCAGCTCGCCGATGGCCGGAGGCGTCTCAAAGGCGCACCTCAAGCACGGGCCGTCCTCACCGTCGAACAAGGCCACCGAGCCGGTGGTGCCGACGACGCCGCCGTAAACCCACGGGAGCCCGGTCTGCACGGAGAGATCGCCCAGCAGGTAGCGGGTCTCTAAGTTGTCGGTGGCGTCGATGATGATGTCGGCCTCTTCGGCCAGCTCGCCCGCGTTGGAAGAGACCAGGTGAGTGATGTGTTCTTCGACGCGGCAGCTCGGATCCACAAAGCGGAGCCTTTGCGCTGCGCGCACCGCCTTGGGCACCCCTTGTGCCGCGTCTTCGGCGTCGAACAGGATCTGTCGCGGCAGGTTGGTGGCCTCCACCACATCCCGGTCGACCAAGGTCAATCGCCCGACCCCGGCTCGCACGAGCTGGTCCGCGACCACGCACCCGAGGGCGCCGCAGCCCACCACCAGCGCATGGCTTTCGGCCAAGGCGCGCTGCCTTTTTGCGCCGATCTCCGGGAGAAGGATCTGTTTGATATGGCGGTTCGGCATGGCTCTTGGCGGGTAATTTACTCTATCTCGTCGCAGTTTGCGATCTCGAAACAGAGGTATTTATGGCCGAAGCGGGCCGCGCCGTGACTCACGAACGGGTTTTTACGCGGGCCGGCGCGCCGCTGCGTAGCTCACGAATCGCTCGACCTGCTTCTTCTTGCCGATGGCGTTGCCGAGCCGGACGACCTCTTCCATGAGCACGTTGTCGCGGGGGCGCAGGTCCGAGGCGTGCACGACGAAGGTGAAGGCTTCGTCCACGCGTCCCTGAGCCTCGAGCACGGCGGCTTTTCCGTGCAGGGCCGCGACGAGGGCCGGCTCGATGGACAGCGCCTTTTCGAAGAAGGTCAAGGAGGCGTCCCAGTTGCCTCCCAAGGCGCACAGGCGGCCGAGCCCACAGTAGGCGCGGGCGCAGCTCTCGTCCAAGGCGAGCGTCTCCTTGAGGGCTTCGAAACACTGGGTCGGGCGCTGAGCCATGTCGTGGCAGGCGGCGACGAGCAGGGCGTACTCTCTGACCGCGTTTTTGCTCGTCAGGCTCTCGGTGAGGTTCTCCAGGTGCCGGCCGGCTTTATCCCAATCGCCGGCTATGAGGGCGTCCTCGGCCTCCGCGAGCACCAGGGGCGCTTCGGTTTCGCGTCTTTGCGCCTGCCACAGGCGGAAGAACGGGCCGTCGACCATGCGACCGATCCCTTCGAAGCCGCTGCGCGTCAGAGACGCGGCGAGCTCTTCGCTCGTGTGTTCGGCGTGCTCGTCGGGGCAGAGGGTCTTGCCGGGCCAGGGCGCTTCGGTGGCGATCACCAGGCGGGCCTTGGGCGCTGCCATTTTCCACAAAGCGCGGTACACCGAGGCGGGCTCGGCGCACCGCTCCGGGCCGAAAAGCCACACCAAGAGTTCGGCTTCGAGAGCTTCGTCGAAGCAGACCTCGGCGATGGGGCGGTCTTGCGCAGGTGTCTCGCCGTAGCTCGAGCCGTCGAGCCACGTGAGAAGGCGAGGCCCTTCGGGCAGGCTGAGCACCTCGACCACGGGACCTTTTGTCCCCCTCGCTTCGGCTTCCAGGTGCCCTTGCCTGAGCGCCACGCGCGCCGCATCGATGCTGTGCTCAGCGGTCGGGGCGTTTTCGCCTTGTGCCTTGTCCGGATGCATGGGGCATCTCCTCCATCCATACTGCGTCGCAAGTCAGCTCTTCTAACTTTGACGGCTTTGTCGAAAGGCCCTCGTTGATCTCATTGTCGAGCGCCACCTGCTTTTCGGGGGGGAGCTTCGGCGTGGATGTTTTCAAAGGGATCGCGACTCTAAACCGAACCCCGTCTTTGTCGGGGATGATGTTGATGCGCGCCCCTATGGCTCCGGCGGAGCATAGCGCGTCGTGAAGCCCGAAGCCGGTGTCCCAAGACGCGACCCGTGTCGAAAAGCCTGGGCGAAGAATGCTATCGCGGATCTCCCGAGGGATTGTACCCCCGAGGCCGACGGCGTCGATGCCGACGTGCCTGCCTTTCCACCACGTTCGCAAGACGACGGTGCCGGGGCCCGGCTCGACAGAGGCCGATGCGTTGTCGGCCAGCTGCCTGCAGATTTTGAGGACCGTTTCGTCGAACGCGCTCAGCTCGGGGATGAGGGGGTCGATCTCGAGCTCGACGCTCACGCTGCGACCGGTCACTTTTTGCGCGAGGTCGTGAGCTGCGATTTGTACGATCTGGTTGAGATCTCTGCGACCAGCGCGACCATCTGTCCCTTCGCTGCGCAGGGAGTATCCGACATACTCCCAGACGTTGGCCAGTGGTGTACCGGTCAGACGCATCTTCGGAGCGACGAACGGAGTGGATTGATTGATTTCGATGGTCTGTACTGTCATGTCTGTCACCTTGGTCTTGTTCGAAAATCGCGCGCGTTCCATATTGGACGCGCATGCTTCGGACGCACCATTGCTCCAAGCGGGATCTTCATTCGACCACTTGGGCCCAGGCTTCGCGCAGATTGGCGAGCTGGCGGATCACCGGCACGAGAGGCTCGGCGCTCGACCGTGAGTGGGCGTCGTGGATCTTGTCGAGCATGTACTTGTAGAGCTGCTCCAAGTTGTCGCACAGCTCGGGCGCTTGAGAATAGTCGAGAGCCGCGATGAGCTGCTCGAGGATGGCGGCGGTCTTGTGCAACGGCTCGGATGCCGCCTGGGCGCTCGCGGAAGCTAAGTTCGTCTGAGCGGTGCAAAGATTGCGAATCGCTGCGTCGTAGAGCGAGATGAGCACGTTTCCCGGCTGCGGCGCGGGGGCAGCCTCCCGCCCAGCGGTTTGTCCTTGAGTCGGCTGTTCCATTTCCTAGGTCCTCCAAAAAAAAGTCGCGGTGGTTCGCCTGAAGCTATCCTTATCCACCTATGAGCGAAAGTGCCATTTGCGGCAGCTGATTGGCCTGGGCGAGCACGGAGACTCCGGCCTGCATCAGGATTTGGCTACGCGTCATGCGCACCGTCTCCGACGCCACGTCCACATCTCTAATCCGGCTGTTGGCCGCGGAGATGTTCTCGCGCACGGTCGCCAGGTTTTTGACCGTCACCGCCAGGCGGTTCTGGGTGGCGCCCAAGCCGCCGCGGACTCCGGAGATGTCCTGGATGGCCGCGTCGATAACCGAAAGAGTCGACCGCGCCCCGGTGACGGTGTCGATACTCTGGGAGACCAGAGGATTGCCCGCAGAGCCGATCTGGCTCGGGAACGTGGCCGGGATAGATGCCGAGATCCGGTCCATGGTCGAGTCGTTGAGGCCGACCTGGAACGCGACGCCGGCGGAGAAAGTCCCGTCCAAGAGCTTCTGGCCGTTGAACTCGGTGACGGTGGAGATGCGCTCGCACTCCGCGATCAGATCTTTAAACTCGGAGTTCAAGTAGCCGCGCTCTTCAGTGCCGAGGGTTCCGGTGGCGGATTGGACAGCCAACTCCCTGAGTCGGATCATGATGCCGCTCACCTCATCCAGAGCGCCTTCAGCGGTTTGGATCAGCGAGATGCCGTCGTTCGCGTTTCTTTCCGCTTGCGCCATGCCCCGGATCTGGGCGCGCAACTTTTCGCTGATCGCGAGGCCCGCCGCGTCATCCTTGGCGGAGGTGATCCGCATACCAGATGACAGACGGGCCAGGCTGGAGTTGAGGTCGCCCTCGGTTCGACTCAGATTTCTCTGTGCGTTGATTGCGGCCAGGTTCGTGTTGATGACCAATCCCATGGTTCTTCCCTCCGTGGAACTCCCTTGTTGAGTTCTGCGTGTTCATCAGACTCAAAGTTGGCGACGGCCCAGGGCTCCCGGGTACAGTTGAGCAAGGGGTGCGGTTCTTCGCATCCAACCCGAACCGCGGGTTGTTTGGTCAGCTACCGGTTGGCCCCGGTGGGGCCGGCCTTTGCCGTCACATGTTGTCGGGGAGAAGGGGTTGCAAGGAGGGTGCCAACCCTAGGCGTTGTCGTCGACGATGGCCGGCGGCCGGTCGACGAGCCGCCTCGAAGCGTTGCCGTAGCCCTTTGTCAGGTTGTTTTGGCGCAGCTTCTCGAGGATCTCTGATCTCTTTTTGTTAGCGATTTCCATTGTTTGCTGGTCGGCCTGTGCGCGGCCCCGCGCGAGGTTTATCCCGAGGTCGATGAGAGCTTCAGCAAAGGAGACGAGCTCGGGGTCCACACCGGGCCAGCCTCGGCTCCGCAGTGAGGCGATCTCCCGCAGGGAAGCGTCAAAGGATTGGATCTCCTCGATGAGCTTTTGACGCTCGCCGAGGGCCTCGTGAATGGCGGCAGGCTCGGCTTCGGGGTCGAGGGGGATCTCGGCGATCTCTTGGAGGAGCCCCGTCCAGCGCTCGAGGTCTTCGATAATGGGCAAGACGCTCATCTTTGCCCACCGGCCGCGGAGGCGCTCTCGATGGTGGACTGGGTGACGGCCTCGGACCAGGTTTGTCGCATGTTCTCCATCTGGGAGAGGATGGGTTTGATCTGCCCGGCGTCGATGGCGTTGTTGGCCTCGGCGATCTGCTCGAGCCAAAAATTATAAATCATCTCGAGGTTGTTACACAGCTCAGGGGCCTTTTCGTAGTCGAGCGCGTGGATGAACTCAGCGATTATCGCGTAGGCACGTCCCAAGGAGATGCCTTTGCCGCCGAGGTCGCGCTTTTCGATCTGTTCGATGCCTTGACGCGTGAATTTGATGAGCGCGTCATACAGTGTGATGAGGACGCGCCCCGGGTTGGCGGTTTCGACGTTGATCCTCTTGTAGGCTTGCTGTTGGTAGCTCAGCTTGTACATCGCCTCTCCCTATCGGATTTTTTCGTGCGCGGGGTCAGCCCCACGCCCCGGTCTGTTGGGCCAAGAAACTGCTCTGCGAGTTCAAGGTGCTGACCATGGTCTCCATGGCCGTGAACTGGGCCCTGAGCCGATCCTCGAACGACAAAACCCTGTTTTCTTCTCGACCTATGGACGAATCGATCTGTTTGATTCGCTCGTTGAGGCCGCTGACCCGGGCGGTGATGATCCCGTCCGAGTAGTCGATGAAGTTGTCTACCAGGTCTTCGAACTTGTCCGCGATGCCATCGGCGGAGCCGTTGGATGTCCCGGCGAGGATCTGCGCGACGCCCACCGCGTCCTGGTTCATCGCTTCGTCGAACATGGTGCTGTCGATGCTCAGCTGCCCGGTCCTGTCGGTGGATATGCCGATCTGGGCCAAGGAGCTGAAGCTGCCCTCGAGCCCCTCCAGCGCGGTGGATATCGTGGTGCCCATCTGCATTTGCAATGAGCGCAGCGTCGAGTCGCCGGTGAGCCGGTCGGCGCCTTTGGCTTCACCGCTGTAGGTGTTCTCGGCGCGGATCATCGAAGCGATGCTGTTGTAGTTGTCGACGAACTCTTGGATCTTGGCGCGCGTGGTGCGGCTGTCGGCGGCCACGTTGACCGAGATCGTCTCGCCGACGTCGGTCTGTTGCTTCAGGTTCAAGGTGACGCCCGGGATCGCGCTGTCGACTTGATTGGTGGAACTTTGGATATTGAAGCCGTCCACGGTGATGAGGGCGTCCTGGGCGGTCTGGACCGTGTTGGTGAGCCCCAGGGTCACGCCGGTCTCGGTGAAGCTGATGGCGTTGTCGGCGCCGCTCTCG
>JAABTR010000287.1 GCA_011389755.1 Deltaproteobacteria bacterium
CCTTCGGCGGCTTACTCGAAAGACCTCCCGCGCAGAGCCGGGCGGTATCTGTCCGGCGCGGTCCTGTCTACGTACTTCGCCGCGGAAGCCGCGCCCCGGGCGAGGCTCTTCGCCGACCGTTTCTACGACGAGTACCGCGCGAGCCCCACGTACCTGTCCGCCTTCGCGCACGACGTCGCCGTGTTGCTCACGGCGGCACGCGCCGAGGGCGTTGAATCACGTGTCTCACTTCGCAAGTACCTCGACGAGGTCGAGCCTGGCATCGTCGACATCGAGAGCATGGCGGCTCCCTTCGACGGATTTGACCTGGATGGAAACCCGGAGGCGAAACCTTGGCTGTTGCAAATCTCAAACAACGAGCTCATCCGGCTCCCGTAAGGGCGACCGCGTCCGGCAAGGAGGCCGTGCGAGACAGCATCGGCCCGCTCATCGCGCGGCAACGCATCATGGTGGTGGTGGGCGCCGGAGGCGTCGGGAAGACCACCATGGCCGCGGCCATGGCCGTGCGCGCGGCCCGCTGCGGACGCCGGGTGGCCTGTCTCACCATCGACCCGGCTCGTCGTCTGGCGGACAGGCTCGGCATCGCCGACAATCTCCCCGAAGACCGCATCAAGGATGTCACTGAGATACTGGGAGACGAGGTGTTCCCCGGAGGGCGGCTCTGGTTCGGCATGCTCGACCCCAAGCGCACCTTTGACGGCATGGTCAGAAGGCGCGCCTCGAGCCCGGCGGTCGCGCGCAGGATCTTGTCCAACAGGATCTACCGCTACCTGTCGAGCTCTCTCAGCGGTATCCAGGAGTACATGGCCCTCGAAGCCCTGTGCGAGCTGGAGCGGCGCACCGAGATCGAGCTCATCGTCTTGGACACCCCGCCCACGGCCAACGCCATCGATTTCTTCACGGCCCCTCGCCGCATGGCCGAGGCCCTGGACGGAAAACTGCTGCGCATCCTGCGCCGCGCCTACGAAGGCCCCGGCCGGGTGGGGGTCAGCCTCCTTGGCCGCTCGGCTTCGACTCTGGTCAAAGGGATATCGCGGATCACCGGCGCCGAGCTGCTCGAGGAGATGATGGGATTCATCGACGCCGTCTCCGACCTCTTCGGCGGCCTGGCTGAGCAGGCTCGGCAGGCCGAAGAGGTGCTCAGAGGACACGATGTCACCTTTTGCCTCGTGACGTCGCCCGAAAAAGCAACCCTCGAAGAGGCCCGGGAGCTTCGCCAAGAGATGACCAAGCTGGGCCTGCGCGTCGACGCCGTGCTTTTCAACCGAACCCATTGGCCGCTCGTCGATGCCCCGCCTTTCACCCTAGAGCCCGAGGTCCGTCGCGAGATGGAGCGCCTCAACGCCCGCTGGAATCGCGCACTGGAAGCCGAGCGCGGCGACGTCGAGGCCATCGCGCGCACCTGGACGGAGCTCGAAGCGGTGGTCCGGATCCCCCTCATCCCCGACAACGTCGATCGCGTCATCGCCCTGGATCGCATGGGACAGCACCTGTGAGATGTGCACTTTAATACTCTGTTATGTATATTTATGCTTTTTCATGGTGTTTCCCTGCCGGGTTGGCTATACTGGAGAACAGAAATCGAAGGCCTCGAGCCCGGATTCGTGAAATAAATGTCTGAACGCGAACTATTGTGCTTGAGCCGCCAGAGTGATTACCGATAAGATGCGCCCAACGTGTGCTGGCCCCGATGATTGAACCATGACGAACAGAGTCGGAAAAATTGTGGACCAAAAATACCGCCTCTTGCGCCTCATCGGCCAAGGGGGCATGGGGTCGGTCTACGAAGCCGAGCACGTCGTGCTGCACACAAAAGTCGCCTTGAAACTCATAAAAGACGACTACGCCTCGAGCCCGGAGGCGTTCCAGCGGTTTTTGAGAGAAGCTCAAGCCGCCGGGGCCATCGGCCACCCAAATATCACCAAGGTTCACGACTTCGGCGCCGAAGATGACGGTCCCGTCTACGCTGTGATGGAGCTTCTGCGGGGCAAGAGCTTGGAGGCTCTCTTGCGACAGCGCGGCCGCCTGGCCCCCGAGCCCGCGGTGGCCGTCATTCTCCAAGTGCTCTCAGCCCTGCACGCCGCTCACAAGGCCGGGATCATCCACCGGGATCTCAAGCCCGACAACGTCTTCGTGAGCGTCGATTCCCGGGGCCGCGAAGAGGTCAAGCTCCTCGACTTCGGGGTGGCCAAATTCATCCACCCCGAAAACGCCGGGCTCGGGCTCACAAAGACGGGGACCATCCTGGGCACGCCCCACTACCTGGCCCCGGAGCAGGCCCGTGGCAACAAGGACATCGATAGGCGCATCGATATTTGGTCCACCGGGGTGATGCTCTACGAAATCCTCTCTGGTCACCTCCCCTTCGACGGCGAAAACTACAACGAAGTCTTAAGCGCTGTTTTGCTGGAGACGCCCGCGCCGCTGACCCAAGTCGCGCCCCACGTGTCCGAAGGGCTCGCGGAGGTGGTTCACAAGGCGCTTTCTAAAAAACGGGATGAGCGCTACGCCTCGGTCGCCGAGATGATGGAGGCGCTGATGCCCTTCGCCGGGGAGTATGACGAGGAAGGCGACAGCATCGTCACCCCTGTCAGACCGTTCGGAAAGTCCGTAACCCCCCTGCCCAACAAGCCGGCCCGCTGCGAGCTCCCCACGGAGATCGTCACAAAGGACACCGACGTGATCGAGCCCCAGGCCCCGAGAGGGACCATGATGGAGGCTCTCGCATCGGGCAGCGTCGAATCACCGACGCCACGACCAGGCAACAAATCCCTCAGATGGTCTCTCGGCGGCGCGGCGACCGGGGTCGCCGTCATCGCGGCCGTCCTACTTTTCATCAACCGCCCTGCCGCCGAGGCGATCGCCCAGGGCGGTGGGATCACCTCATCGTTCGAAGAAGACCTGACCGTTGAAAAACCCGCTCTCGCCGAGCCGCCGGCGACCGCGCCGTCGCAAGCCGACGTAAAAGCGAGCATCATCGCCCAGGAGCCCCAGGTCTCCTTGATCATAGAGGGGCTTCCACCGGAGGCCCGCGCTTACTTGGACGGCGACCCGGTCACCACCTCGCACCTTTTGCCTCGAAGCGACGCTCCGGCACAGCTGAGAGTCGAAGCCGAGGGCTACCAGACGATCGAGCAGACCGTCGTTCTGAACCGAGACCTCGTCGTCTACCTGCCCATGAGATCCGCCGACGCCCCCCCGCGCAAGGTTCGCCCCGCTCCCAAGAAGGCTGACAGGGGCATGGGGTCGGGCCCAAAAACCTCCACCCCGGCGGGCGAGAGCCAGCGGTGGGCCGACAACCCGTTCCACTAGAAAAGCGAGATCACAACTTCCAGCAGCCTCGATCCGGCGCCCCTGCCCGCCGCGACGCACCCGCAACCCGACCCTCGCGCGGGGGGCTCGAGGCCGGGGCCCCCACCGAGCCCGGCGCCGGAGGAACCGCTTTGTCCCACGTAGGACCCCGATTTCTCCTCGTCGGGGACCTTGGGGGTGTCACCGGAGGTGCTGCCCGAATCGTCGCCAGGGGATTGAGGTTCCTGGCCGGAGACCTCTTCTTCATTGAGAGACGGCCAGTCGAGGAGGTCGACCTCAGGCCCTCCCCCGTACAAAGAGCTCAGGGCCTCTTCATAGGCGGCCGGCGGCGCGCCGTAGAGCTTCTCGAACAGCGACGGGTAGTCCGACAGGACGATTTGGCCGAAGTGGGGGTGACTGCGCAGCTCCTCGTGGTAGCTCGCGACCGCGCCAAAAAAGTCCGCCTTGTCCTCGGCGAGCAAGAGCTCGTCGAACACGTCGTCGCCCGACGAGGGCGACACATCGATCGACACCGACATCACCGCGCCCGCGGCCCCCGCATAGGACAGCGCCTCCCGTGACAACGCCACGTCCGAGACAGTCCGGGGCTCCGCCGAGAACAAGATGCCCTCTTGGAGCCCCGAGAGCGCCTCGCCCATGGCGTTGGGCGCTCCGTAGAGCGACTCCATGACCATCCAGGACGGGCTGATAAAAGCGGCGACGAGCAGCCCCGCAGACAGCTGGCCGTTTTTGGCCTCGAGGCGCTCGTTCATCAAGAGGTACTCCTCGTCCGGAGCCGTAGGGACCTGAAGGACGACGAGCCCTTCGAAACGGGAGGTCACATAGGTGACGTTGAAGACGTGCAGCGCGCTGAGCACGTCCCCGGCGTACTCCCAATTATCCAGATCATTCATGCTCGTCGCGACGAAGAACCCCGCCACCGGCTCGATGCCGGAGCCGCGCAGGGTGTGGGCCAAGCTCGCGAGCTCATTGACGTAAGGGAGCTCGTACTTGGAAAAAGACAGATCCCAGTTCTCTTGAACCGATCCGATGGGGACGATAACCCGCGAGAAGCCGTGAAGGCGGCAAAAGGCCGCGAGCTGAGCGGCGCCCCCGCCTGCCTTCCAGCTCCACCAGGGCAGCCCCTGTCCGCGCCCCGGGGCGAAGAGCGTCTTGGTGATCTTCTGGTAGGTATCCAAAGATGCCGGCAGCTCCGCCCGGACCGCACCTTTTGGGCACAGGCACAGCGCGAAAACCATCATCGATATCGGACCGAGGCGCCCGCAGCGCAGGCGACCGTGCTTTGGTGTTCGAATCCCCATCTTCTACTTAGTGTGGATCAGATCCCGCCTGCGGTCCCGCCGCGAGGCACCAAAAATACGGCTCCCGACAAAAATGTCCGGCTAACGAGGACTTCTCAACCTTCAGTCAGATCCATCCCCTCGGAGACGACGGCGCGGGTCATGTCCGCCGTGATCATGCGCGGCGCAGCGGTGACCTCCTGCCCGGCGATGACCCGCACGGCGACGGTGATGCACAAAGAGGCGACGACGCTCGCGCCGACGGCCAGGTGCGGAGCCGGACAGGGCAGCCCCGCCCGCATCTTCTCCACGGTGTCGCTCATGGCGCTGACCACCTCCGGAGCGAGGCGCCCGATGAGCCCCTCGAAGCGACTCATGTGCAGACTCCCGTCCACCGGACCTGTTGGTGGCAGCCCGAAGAGCTGCCGCAGGGTGCACTCTCCTCGCGGCGGGAAATAGATGGCCGCGGCTCCGAAGCCGGCTGAGACCGCCGAGACCAGAGGGACCCCCCGCGCGTGGCAGGAGTCGTGCAGAGCGACGATCCCGGGTAGGTCGAGAAAGTCGATGGTGTCCATGACGAAGTCGGCCTCGGCGACGAGGGAGTCCGCCGATCCCTGGTTGACCCACCCGTCGTACTCCACGATGTTCGCGCCGGGGTTGATCCGCCTCAGACGCGCCCCCAGCGCCGCGACCTTCTTGTGCCCGATGTCGCCGCTGTCGTAGGCTTGTCGGTTGAGGTTGTGGGAATCGATGGTGTCGGCGTCCGCGAGCGCGATGTGCTCGAACCCCATCCGCGCCGCCGCCTCGGCGAAGACGGAGCCCACGCCGCAGCCGGCCACCAAGACCCGCGTGCGGCGAATCTTCGACTGGAGCTCATCGTCGATGTAGCCCCGATTCCTGAGGGTAAGCTCTTGGTACGACAGCGCTTCTTCTCGATGTTGCTTCATTTTCTCCCACCCCTTTTAAGGCTCGGTGTGCGTTTTTTGTAAAAGCGCGATGATGGCCCGGCGGCAGCGCTCGGCCAGCTCGTCGGCGTTTGAATTCGATGACCCGGCGGTCTCTATGGGATCGCCGATCTCGGCGGTGATTCTCCCCGGGCGAATGCGCCACTCCCCCCGCCGGGAGACCGCTCGTCCGCCCCGGATGGCCACGGGGACCACCGGCGCCCCCGTCCTCGAAGCGATGCGAAAGGCCCCGGGGAAAAAGGGCCCGACCGAGCCGTCGAGGGTGCGCTCGGCCTCGGGCAGGACCACCACCGACTGCCCCCTCTTTAAAAGCTCTGCGGCGCGCCGGAGCCCCCGCGCCGTCCTCCTGGGATCCGCGGGGTCCACGGGGATCTGGCCGGCGCTCGTGATGATGGGGCCGATGAGGGGCCAGTCGAAATGGTCGACCAGCTCAAGCGCCCGCGCCGCCCCCGGGACCGCCTGGTAAATGACACACATATCGAAAATGTTCACGTGGTTGGCGACGAAAACGGCTTGCCGGTTCGGATCGAGCTTCTCTCGCCCCCTGATCTCTATCTTGATCCCACAAACAGCCGGGATCACGCGGCACATGAGCCTGTACGGGAGATCCGCGGTCTGCAGGTCGATCACCTTGTCGGCCGCGCGGAAAAACAGGGAAAACGCCCCGAGCGCGGAGAGCCCCACGGGCCAAAGCGCCAAGGAGCGGACCGTGTCGAGCACCCCGAAAGGGGGCTGATCCGTGGGATCACCTGGAAAATCGGGGGACTGGCTGTCGATGTGCGGGGTCATGGTCATGATCGCGGCGCCTTTTTTGTCGTGGTGAGAGCTTTTTTTCGGTTGCCGATCTTCCTAAAAATCAACACAATACTGAACATCTGGTCGGGGTAAAGAAACAGGGCATCTTAACACAGTTTGGGCTCGTTTTAAGAGGTTGAGCGCCACGAGCCGTCTATGCTAAGTTGATGCCGCCTTCGCAAGGCAGGATTTTTTTCGCACTTTGTTTCGTTCAAAGCCACGGCCAAAAGCAGCGGGTGACCCTGCGCGCCGAAAGCTGAAGACATGAGGATCAAAAGAGTCGACATCTCCGGCTTCAAGTCGTTTTGCGACCCCGTGCGCGTGGTCTTCGATCACGCGGTCACCTCGGTGGTGGGGCCCAACGGCTGCGGCAAGAGCAACATCGTCGACGCCATCCGCTGGGCGCTCGGAGAGCAGTCTTCCAAAAATCTGCGCGGCAAATCGATGGAGGACGTGATCTTCAACGGCTCGGAAAAACGCGGGCCGAAGTCGTTCGCAGAGGTCACCATCACCTTCGACAACACAGACGGGCTGTCCCACCCGTCCTACGTGGAGTACCCCGAGGTCGGCGTCACCCGGCGCCTCCATCGAGACGGCTCCAGCGAATACCTGCTCAACAAGACCCCCTGCCGGCTGATGGACATCACCGATCTCTTCCTCGGCACAGGCGGCGGCGCGCGGGCCTACTCCATCATCGAGCAGGGCCGGATCGGCCTCATCGTCTCGGCCCGGGCCGAGGATCGGCGCCTCATGATCGAAGAGGCCGCCGGGATCACGAAGTACAAATCCGCGCGCAAGAGCGCGGAGAGACGCATGGATCAGACGCGTCAAAATCTTTTGCGGGTCCGCGACGTGGTGGGCGAGATGGAGCGGACCTTGGCGAGCCTCAAGCGCCAGGCCAAGAAGGCCGAGCGGTTCATAATCTACCGCAAGGAGCAAACCGACCTCGAGCTGTACCTCTCCAGTCACAGGTACCTCGAGCTGAGAGCCAAGGCGATGTCCTTGACCCTCAAGCGGGTCGAAGAGCAAACGCAGCTACAGCGGAGACAAGACGCCTTCGCCGCGCTCGAGACCAACGTGGAGAGCCTGCGCCTGGCCCAAGGTGAAGCCAATAGCAAGCTCGATAAGGAGACCGAGCTCGGCTACAAGCTGGACAAGGAGATCCAGGTCCTCGAGAGCGAAATCCGCCACCTTCAAAGCGACCTGCAGCGCCTCAAGGCAGAGCAGACCGGAGCCGTGGACGCCCTGTCCGCCGCCCGCAAGCAGCAAAGTGAGATACAAGACGAGCGCGCTTTACTGGACGAGCAGATCGCACGGATCGAAAAGGGCCGCCTCACCGCGGACGAGCGGCTGGCCGAGCTGACCGAGCGGGCCGATATCACCAAGCGGCGCCTCCAAGACATGGCTCGCGCCTACGATGAGCGCCGCGATCGGATAAGCCGCCTGAGGGCCAAGCTCGCCGCGAGCGAAAATAACGTCCAGAACCTCGAACAGCGCATCGTCGAAGCCGAGATGAGGCTCGAGACCTCCCGGCAGGAGCGCAAAGAGCTGCGAAACACCGCCGCCGAGCTCAAAGATCGGGTCACCTTTCTCGAGGAACAGACCCGCGTCGTCGAGAAGCGACTGGAGCAGGCGCGGCGCACCGAGCAGCTCGAGAGCGAGGCCAAGCAGCGCCTCGAAGAAGAGCTCGAGTCCTGCGGCGAAGAGCTGCGGCGGGCCAAAGGCGATCTCCAAGCCAAAAAGTCGATCAAGGGCTCTCTCGAAGAGGTGATGGACAACCTGGGCAGCCACGACAGCTGCGTCAAGGAGTCGGTGGAGCTGCTCCGCGAGCGAAACCCCGAGGCCCTCGAGGGGCTGCTCGTAGACGCGGTGGAGTGCCCCGCGCAGCACGAACAGGCCCTGGCGGCCGTTCTGGCCACGGAGCTGCAATCGCTGGTTCTGCGGGATCGAGGCGCCGGGATCGAGCTTTTGTCACAGCTCGCCCAGAGAGAGTCGGGCCGGGTCGCGGTGCTGCCCAAGGGGCACCTGACGAGCCGCACCGAGGCGCGGGTCGAGATCACCGATCCGGGGATCCGCTGCCGGCTCATCGACGAGCTGAGCATCCAGCCGGATCTTCGAGGCGCCTTCGAAAACCTCATCGGCGACACCTTTGTGGTGGCCGATCTCGAGACCGCGGAGAGGGTGTATCAGTCCTGCAAAGGCCGGGCCGACTTCGTGACCCCGGACGGGCAGGTCCTCGAGGCCGGTGGCATGATGCGCGGCGGCCAGAGCGCCTCGGCCGGCGCGAGCTTGCTCGGCCAAAAACGTCAGATCCGCGAGCTCGAAAAGGAGATCACGGGGCTCGAAGGCCGGGTGGCCCACCTCGAGGAGCGACACGCCATCGCCAAAGAGGACTGGACCGTTCGATCCGAGACGCTGGAGAGGGCCCGGCGGGAGGCCCAAGACCAGCAGATCGTGCTCGCGGAGGTGCGCAAGGACCAAACCCGCGCCGCCGAGGACCTTGCCACCTTAGACAAGCGATTCGAAGCTCTGGATCAGGGGGTGCAGCGCCAGGAGGAGATGGTCCTTCGGGCGCGCGATGACCGGGATCACGCCGCCCAGGAGGCCGCCGAGTTTAGAGTCGAGATTTCGGCCCTCGAAAGATCGATCGCCGAGCAAGGCGCCGAGATCGAGGTGGTTCGCGTCGAGGCCGAACGTTTGACCTCGGCCGTCTCGGACGTCCGGGTCCAAAAAGCCTCCCTCGAACAACAGCACCAAAGCTCCAACAATCGCAAGGCCCAGCTCGAGCAGCACGCAGTGGACCTGGCCCGCAGGCTGGCGCACACCGAGCAGCGGCGGGAGCAGTCCTACGCCGAGCTCGGGCACACCGCCGGCACGCTGTTTCGGCACAAAGAGGTCTTGGAGACCCGCGTCGAAGCGGCCCGCCGCGCTCACAGCCAGATCGAGGGGCGACGTCGCGAGCTGGACGAGGCGCAGCTTCTGCTCGCCGAGTCGGAAGAAGAGCTCAAGCGCCGGCGACGGGAGCTCGACGATCTCTCCCGGGCGGTCACCAAGCTGGAGATGGACGAACGCGAATCGTCCATGGAGGTCGCGCACCTGCTCGAGAAGGTGTTCGAGCGCAACGACGTCGACCTGCTGCGCGTCCTGGGCGACTACCACCTGCGCCCCCTGCCCGGCCCTGATATCAAGCTGCGCATCGACGAGCTGCGCAACCTGATCGACCGCATGGGGCCCATCAACCTGGCGGCTATCGAGGAGTTCGAGCAGGAAAGCACGCGCTACGAAGATCTCACGGCGCAAAAGACGGATCTGGAGCAGGCCCTGGAAGACCTGGAGCGCGCCATCGCCCGCATGGACAAAGACTCCAGGATCCGGTTCAAAGAGGCCTTCGAGGCGATCAACACGCGCTTCAAAGAGCTGTTCCCACGCATGTTCAACGGAGGGCGCGCCGAGCTCCTTCTCACCGACCAGGGCGACATGCTGCGCACCGGCGTGGATATCCTGGCCCATCCGCCGGGCAAGAAGCCGGGCAACATCGAGCTCTTGTCGGGCGGCGAAAAAGCCCTCACCGCGGTGAGCCTGCTCTTCGCCATCTTCTTGCATCGCCCCAGCCCGTTTTGCATCCTCGATGAGGTGGACGCGCCTCTCGACGACGCGAACATCGGCCGGTTCATCGAGATGGTCAAGAAGATGACAGACCGCTCCCAGTTCATCATCATCACCCACTCCAAGCTCACCATGGAGCGCTCCGACGCCCTCTACGGCGTCACCATGCAAGAGCCCGGCATCTCCAAGCTCGTCTCGGTGCGCCTCAACCAGGCCATGGGCGAGCAGCTTGTGGGCACCGCCTAGCCCCATTCATAGGCTTTGCCAATCGGTGTGGGGATCGCTATGCTTCGGTTTGCATGCTCTACAAACCCGACCACCGCGCAGCCCTCGAGCTTCTCAAGGAGCTCATGCCCCATGGCCTTCGAACCGAGTCGATCCACCCCGTGGACGCCGCGGGCAGGATCTGCGCCAGAGACGTGACCGCGCGGGCTCCCTATCCGCCCGAGGCGCTGTCGCTCAAAGACGGGCTGGCCGTCGAGCTCACCTCTCCTCATGAGCCCGGCCGGTGGGCCCCGATACGCACGGGCGAGCCCCTCCCCCAGTGGGCGAGAGATGTCATCCCCGAGGAAGACCTCGATCCCCACAAGATGACCCGAAGAGAGCCCAAACCCGCTGGGACCAGGCCCGACTGGATCCGCGCCGGACAGGAATATGAGGCCGGGGACGTGATCGCGGCCCGGGGGGAGAGGCTGCGCTACCCTCAAATTTCTCAGCTCTGCTGGTTCGGCTGCGACCACGTCGAAGTGTATCGGCGTCCTCGCGTCCAGGTCATTTGCTTCGACCGCGAGCCCCAGGCGACCACCTCCCTCGTGTGGCTGCGCGGGTTCATCGGCAGCTACCACGCAGCGATCATCCGCGAAGTTCGGGTCAACGCGCTCGATGAGCTCAAAAAGCTCGACGATGACTGCGACCTTCGCATCGTCGTGTCCGACGAAGCGCCGGGGAGATACAACGAGCTCAAACAGCTCGCCTCACGAAGCAATCCCCCCCACGGGTTCGACATGCGGGTCTGGAAGATGGCGCTTTACCCGTGCAAGCACTTGGGCTTCGGCACCTTGCGCGGCGTGCTCACCCTCGTCTTCCCGGACCTCTTCTTCAAGACTGTGCTGTCGGCGATGATGCTCTTGCCGCCGCTTTTGGCCGACTGGGTCCACAGGCCCCTGCTCACCCTCCCCGCGCGCTGGGCCGAGCCGCCGCGGCTGACCTATCCGCTGCCGTGCCTGGTCCCGTTGCGCCTCGCCGACGAACGCCACGGGCTCGAGGTGATCGCCACCAAGCTGCGCAGCTCCTTTTCGGCCCGCTTCGCCTCAAAAGCAGAGGCCAACGTGATCTTGACCTCGCCACCACGACTCGAGGACGAATTCGAGGCCGTCATCCACGGGCGCCTCGGATGAGCCGAGCAAAAAGGTTCACATCGCTCTTCTCTCCTCTGACTCGTCCTTCCGGATTTGGGGCGGAGTTATCTGTTTTTCCCTTCGTTTTTGAGCCCACGCGTCGACGCTGATAGCTCCGGGCCCCACGGTCATAAAGAACAAGATACCGCCGAACATGGCCAGGTTCTTGAGGAACATGACCTGCTGCGTCTGGGCCGCCCCGCCTTCCATGGTCCAATAATCGTGAAATATCAAAGTCGTCGGAATCAAGAAAACCAAAAGGGCCAACGCGGAGACGCGCGTGTACCAGCCGAGCGCCAAGCCGATACCGCCGAAGAACTCC
>JAABTR010000288.1 GCA_011389755.1 Deltaproteobacteria bacterium
GCGAGGGTTGGGATTTCGTCCAAGTTGCCGGTGCGGTACTCGAGCCGGATGAGGTGAAACAGCGCGTCCGAGGTGAAGGCGCCCCGAGGATATGTTGACAGATACGCCCGCAGCGTCGCCTTTGCGCCTTTGGGATCCTTCTCCTGGATTTTTGTGAGTGCGTTTTTGAACGTGCGTTCCTCCCCGGTGAGCGCTTGTTCGCCGATATCCGCTTCGGTGTGAACGGTTTCTTCGACATGGTCCAAAGGGGCGGCTGCGGACTGCGCCTGCAAAAGGGCGGGCGCGTCTTTGGCTTTGGTGCCTAAGCTCCGGCGGGGTTTCTTAGGTCTGGCGCTCTTTGGTCCTTCGATCGGCGGGGGAACGATTTCGGGTGCGGCGGTTTCGTCGGGCTCAGCCGCCTTTGCGCTCATGGCTTTGGTTTCGTTCTCGCAGAACCTGCGGGATTGATTGGCAGCAACGAAGACGCTCTGGCCTTCGTATTCGGCCCGGACGCGGCCTTCGTCCACGGACACTTCGGCGCAGTCGTCGTCTTTTTCGACGCGAAAGATCGTTCCGATCACGAACACGCTGAGCTCGCCTGCTCGAACGACAACCCTCTCTTTTTTGTCGAGAGGGGCGACGTCCATGTTCACCGCGCCGCGGAGTAGGCTGAGCTCCACGAAAGAGCGATCCAGCTTGCTCAGCTTCAGGTCCGTTTCTCCCGAAATGCGGGCGCGGTGCGGCCCGATGACGAGCTCCGCGTTGCTTTGCGCCGCCGTCTCTACGCCGCCGCCGGCGTCTACGGGCATGTGCTTGCGTGCAGTCTCCCTTTTTTTTGAAGTCGGTTCTGTGACGCTCGCCTGTCCGTCGACCCGGGCGATGATCGCGTTGTAGCCGGTGTCGGCCGAAGGCACCCGGCCTTGAATCACCTGGTTTTGGGTCTTGGAGAAGACCAGGTAGCCGGCGCCGAAACCGATGAGCAACAAGACCGCGATGGCCCCGACGAGCCGGAGTGTCAGGGCAGGGCGCAAAGCGCTGCGTTTAGTGAACACCTGCGCCTCGATCCGGTCCCGGGCGGCCCGGGGCATCTCCAGGGATCGGTACTCTTCGCGCAACTGGACGAGCGGCTCTTTGGGGGTGCGGTGCGCGTTCATGATCGCCCCCCGGCGCGGGCCCATTTCTTTTCGAATTGCTCCCGGGCGGTGCGCAGCCGGCTGGCCACGGTGCCGGCCGGGACGCCGAGAATCCGGGCGGTTTCGCCTTGTGTGTGACCGTCCAGGTCGTGGAGGATGAGCACCTCGACGAGGTGAACAGGTAGTTTTCTCAACGTGCGCCTGATCTCGAGGGAAAGCTCGGCGCGCCGGCCGTCTTGGAGCCTACCGTCGTCTTCGGCGGGTACTTGAAACAGCTCCGAAAGCCCCAGGGCGCGACGCAAAGAGGCCCGCCGCCGGTAGTTGGCGGCCTGACGCCGGGTGATCTGGAAGAGCCAGGATGGAAGCTGCCCGTCATCGCCGCATCGGCTGATTTTTCGGACCGCGGTTGCGAAAACATCCTGCGTCACTTCTTCGGCTCCGCTGCTATCGATGCCGAACCCCAGCGCCCAGCGGTGAACAGCTCGGACAAAGTCGTCGAAAAGTTGTCTCCAGGCGCTTGGATCGCCGCGCTTGCAGCGATCGACTAAGGATTCGCTCGTCATGACATTCCAAAATCAAAATCACTAAGATGGTGCCTCACGTAGAAGAACTATGTCGCAAGGCTCCCGGTTTGATCGATTTTTTCTTAGAAAGAAGCGAACACCCCGGCGAGGAGGGGAAACGTTGCCGAATTCACCCGTCTTTCGGGGCCACCCTTGATGCGCGCCCGGCGTGGGCTGGGATAAAACTCCACGCCGGTGAGCAGGCACACTCCGACGGGGCCGAGCAGATAAACGCGAAAAACAGCGTGGACCGCTCCTCCGAGGTCCGACCACCGTCGCCAATCGGCGTTAGCGATGTCGGCGCGTTTGAAAAAGGAGCTCTGCCAGACGATCCCGGTCCGACCGGAGAAGCTGATGAGGCGATTTTGAAAAACGAGGAGCTCCAAGCCCGCGAGAATTTGGAGTTGCCGCGTCTCAAAAGGTCGCCCTTCGATGGCGAAGTTCGAGTCGAGCTCCCCGCCGGCAGCGAGCCAAAATCCAAAACGATCCCAAAGCATCGATGCCGAGATAGCCAAGGAGGGCGCCCAGGTGTCTTTGAGCATGGCGGTCGCGCCTCCAAGCGCCGACGCGCTCCAGCGGATCTTTGTGGGTTCGGAGTCGACCGGGGTGACGGGTGGCGCGGGCTCGGGCGGCTCGGCGTCCGGCGGCCCTCCCAAAGAGGCAACATCGGGGGCGCGGGTCAGGAGCACCGGGTCGAGCTCGGCAATCAATGTCTCGATGAACAAGGCCAGTGAAGCCAATCGCTGCTTGCTTGCGGTCTGAGAAATCGGCGCGTCGGTGTCCTCGAGCCATGGGATGACGCGCGTGCGGCGCTGGGAAGACGCCGAGTCCAAGGAGAGGATCACGCGGCCGTGTTGGTCCGACGCAAAGGACGCGAAAAAGGTTTGGGGCGAAGATGATGTTTGGTTTGCCTCACAGTCCCGCAGCTCGAGGCGGATTCCGCTGAGGTGTTCCTCAAGGATCCTCATCTCCTCTGATAGAGCCTGTGGCTCCTCGCCCGAACACAAAGTCACCACGGGCTGCGCCGAGGCCGCGGTTGCGAAAAAGAGAAACCACGATAGCCCGACCAAAGCCGCGACCTTGGCGCTCGAGCTCATAGATCGAGGGCCTCGCAGATCATCCAGCCCTTGTTTCCCTCGGGTGTCAGGACGTGGCACCAGTCTTTCTGGCGCCCGAGCAGCATCACCAAGTTGCCGGTATTTATCTTCCCGATGCTCGGGCCGTCGACGGGCTCTTGGCGCACGTTGACGCGATCGAGGATCACCTCGACCTGTTTTTTCTTGCCGGCGTCGATCTTGGGATCTTCTTGGGCAAATTTGTGCAGCACTTTTTTCTGATCGAGGATGTTTACCGAGAAAAACAGGCGGTACTTGCCGTGGCGGTGATCAATCTCGCGCAGCGGGATGCCGGCGAGCTCATCGCGCAGGCAGGCTGCGATGGCGCGGATGTTGGGCAGGGTGCTCGAGGGGCCGGCCCAAAAGCTCACCGCGGGGCCCGACCAGTCGATCTCGGCCCCCAGGCTCAAGAGCCCGTGAGCATCGTCGCCCAGGTGCTCCTTGCGGCACCGGTCGATGACGTAGAGGCGGTTTTCGAGCCGCTTTTCAAACACGCGCAAGCGATCGCAGCGCTCACCGGGGACCAAGTCGCCTTCGGGGGTCCAGCATTTGTGGTACAGGGCGTCGCCGTCGAGGCGGATATTGGGGGGCGTGCGCCCCGGCGGCACCTCGGCGGGCATCTCGGCCGCGGCGATCCGTTTTTCGAGGTCTTTCTCGTCGGAGCTGGATTCGGTTTTAGTGTCTTCCTCGTCGTCGGCGCTCCCATCGCCTGCGCCTGCAACTTCTAGAGTGAGGGGCGCTGGGGCAGCCGGCGCACAGGGCTCGCCCGTTTTGGACACGGCGACAGGCTCCAGTTCGGGTTTGTTAAAGACGTGAAAAAGGAGCACGAGCCCGAACCCGAGTGCGTATGAGAGCAGGGCCAGGAGCACCAGCGAGGTGAGTCCACGCCTGCCGGTGGGCCGGCCGGGGCTCGCGTCGTCGGTGGACATCGTCATAAAAACCTCGTTCGTCGAAATCTTGGTCTGGTCGTTTCGATGGGCTCGAAGCGGGATCCTACGTGAAGCGCTTTGCTCAACCGTCGACGAAGGTCTTTAAGTTTCGCCCGTGCTTGCCCTTGCGGATCTTGCGCAGAGCCATGTCTTGGATCTGCCGGATTCGCTCTCGTGTCAAGTGGAACGAGGCGCCTATCTCCTCGAGCGTGTGGTCTCTTTCGAATCCGATGCCGAACCTCATGCGCAAGGACTTCTCTTCGATGGGCTTGAGTATCCCCAGCGCCTGTCGGATCATGTCTTCGAGCTCGTGGTCGGCCGTCGCGCCGAGGGGATCGATGGCCGCCTTGTCAACGAGGATGTCCACTAGAGAACTCTCGTCGCCTTCGCCCATGGGGGCGTCCAGGCGGGCCGGCTCTTGGACCATGCGCAGCGCCGTCTCCACCTGCGCGCTCGGCAGGCCGCTCTCCTCGACAAGCTCGTTCACGGATGGGAAAAAGCCGTTGCGCGTGATGAAGCGGCGGTTGGCTTTTTGAACCTTCGCGCGCAGGTCTTGAGCGTACAGGGGGACCCGGATGGTGCGGGATTGGAGCGAGATGGCCCGGGTGATGGACTGCTTTATCCACCATGTGGCGTAGGTCGAAAACTTGAACCCCAGCCGTGGGTCGAACTTTTCGAGGGCCTTGATGACGCCCATCAGGCCTTCTTGAATCAGATCCTCGAGCGGGAGCCCTCGGTTGGTGTATCCGCGGGCTATCGAAGTGGCGAGTCCGAAGTTGGCCTCGATGAACAGCGCCTCGGCGTCGCGCAGCACCTCGTTGCACCCCTCGAGCCCGCGGCGGAGCCTGTCAAAGGCCTCGGGGTCCCCTATGTCTGGGGGGGCGTCTTCGCCTTCGCCGTCGGCGGTCAGCACCGCCTCGACGAGCCGCCGGAGCGCCTGCGGCTCCTGGCGCGCGAAACAGTAGCAGGGGCTTTTGTCGTCGAGCTTCGCGCCGCTCTTGGACAGCTTTCGGTGCTGTTTGTCGAGCTCGAAGTGCAGAGCCTGAACGATGGGATGCCCGGGCTCGGCATCGCCCGGCGCTAATGGGGAGTCTGGTCGTGCGTCGTCCAAAAAAGCAGCTTCCCCCGAGGAGAGCCCTTCGAGCTGCCGAGCAAACCAGCCCCATGCGGGGAGCCCGTAGGAGCAAAAAAACCAAACGCAGCGATCCGCGCAGCGCGCTATCCGCCGAGCGAGCTCCACCTCGCCTTCTTTAGTCAGGGTTTTGTCTTGTGAAAATCCCTTGAGCATGGCCAACAAAAAAACCTTGAGCGACACAGCCGAGGCATCGCTAACGTGATTGTCTGTGGTTTTTAAAACAATACCGGCGCCCGGACGGTTGTCAACAAGGCCAGCGCCGATCGCGGCGAAGCCCGGCTTTGCAACACGCCTTCAGAAGGCGGCCGTGGCCGCCGGTTGACATCCCTCGTCTCGATTGGTTAGTGTACTAAAAGGTTGACTTCTAAGGAATGGTTCGGTGCGCGGCTTTTTCATCCACTTCGAGCGCGACTAAAAAAGGACGTCGATGCAGGCTTGGCTCAAGAAGAATTTTTGGATCGTTTATGTTTTTTTTCTCGTGACCACGGCGTATTTCACGGCGAACGGCACAGCGAATCTCGCCGCGGCCGAGATAGAAGACGCCTTAGCACAGAACCTCCCCGAAGATTCGGGTGCCGACAGCTTGGCGCGGCGCCGGGCCGCGCGATTGAGTCGAAAACCGCGATTCGAAGCCCCCGACGGGGATCCGATTTTGGAAAGAAACCTTTTCGATTCCGAGACAGGCCCCATCGATCCCGATTTTCAAGAGAAGATCGCCGAGCAGTTCGAGGAGGTCCTCGAGGACAATGAAGATCGCGGGCCTCTGCCGCTGGTCCCTTGCGGCGCTTCCAAGGTCAAGCTGCTGGCTACCGTCGCCGACCCCGAGAACCAGGCGTGGTCTTTCGCGTCCATCGAAGAGGGACGCGAGGCCGCTTTATGCCGGGTCGGAGACGTGGTCGATGACCGCACCGTGGTCGCGATCTCTTGGCGTTATTTGTTTCTCGAGGGAAGCTCCAACATTTGCTACCTCGATATGTTCTCGGACCAGAGCGTCAAGACCAAGCGCAAACCAAGGCGCAGCGCCAAGGCCCGCCGCCCTTCGAAAAACGATAAGTTCAAAGACGGCATCCAGGTCGTCAGCGCCACCGAGAGGATCGTCGATCGTTCGCTCATCCACGAGGTGGTCCGAAATCCGGCTCAGATCATTCGCTCCGTTCGCGTCAGGCCACACCGCAAAAACGGCAAGGTGGTGGGCTACAAAATCCGTCGAATCAAAAAGAACAGCCCGCTGGCCATGCTGGGCGCCAAGCGCGGCGATGTCATCCATTCGGTCAACGGCAAGAGCCTGTCCAGCGTCAATCAGGCGCTTCAGGTCTATCAGAGCATGGGACGAGAAGACGACTTCACCTTTTCGATAACCCGCCGCGGCAAGCCTGTGAAGATGAAGGTCCAGATCAGATAAAAACATACCCCCGAGCGAATTCGGTCCGCGCGCATGTTGACATTTGGGCGATGCCTTTTCAAAACTAGCGGTGTCAAACAGGAGGCTAAGCGTGACCGATCTTTCCACGAAATACATGGGGCTCGAACTGAAAAACCCGATCGTCGTCGGCAGCTCGGGGCTGACCAAGTCGGCCAAGGCGGTGGAGCAGTGCGCCGACGCAGGGGCCGGTGCGGTCGTCCTCAAGTCGATTTTCGAAGAGCAGATCGTCCATCAGGTCGAAGAGCTCGCGTCTTCAGCCGGGGGCATGTGGCACCCCGAGGCCGATGAGTACATTACGGCATACGGGCGCGAGAGCGCGGTTGCCGACTTTTTGGAGCTCATTAAAAAGGCCAAAAAGTCGGTCTCGATCCCTGTGATAGCCAGCGTGCACTGCGTCTCGGCCGGTGCCTGGACCGAGTTCGCGGGGAAACTCGAGGACGCTGGCGCCGACGCCATCGAGCTCAACGTGCTGAACCTGTCGTCCGACCCACGGCTCACCGGGCCGGAAAAGGAGAGGGTGTATCACCAGATCGTTGAGGCCGTTAAAGAGGCGACGAAGATCCCGCTGGCGCTCAAGATAGGCCAGCAGTTTTCGAGCCCGGCCCATGTCCTCACCGCCCTGAGCGAGAGCGGAGTCGACAGCCTCACCCTCTTCAACAGACCCTACAATCCCGACTTCGACATCGAGAAGCTCGAGGTGGTGCCGGCCAAGCATCTGAGCAACCCGGATGAGTACGTGTCGGCCCTTCGGTGGATATCCATCCTCGCGGGCAAGGTGAATTGCGACCTGGCTGCCGCCACGGGCATCCACGACGGCGCCGCGGCCATCAAGCAGCTCCTGGCCGGCGCCGCGGCGGTGCAGGCCGTCTCGACCTTCTACCAAAACGGCCTGTCGCGCCTCGAGGAGATGCTCTCGGAGATCGAGAGCTGGATGAAACGCTCCGGCTTCGAGACCCTCGGCGACTTCAGAGGCAAGATGAGCCAGTCCCAGAGCGAAAACCCCGCCGCGTTTGAGCGCGTCCAGTTCATGAAGCACTCCGTGGGTATCGAGTAGCGCTTTTTACCCAGAAGACTCTCTGAGCGCCGCGGCGATGCTTCGAACAAACGCCTGCTGCGAGGTTCCGGGCCAGTCCTGGCTGAGCTTTGCCGCCATGTCGTAGTCGATGCTCCCTTTGTCGACGAGCGCGCGCGCGGCCTCTTCGAGGGAGGAAAAAAAGCTTCTGGCAAAACTCGAGTCTTTTGCGGTCTCCTGCCGCAGCGCGCCTGCCTCGGGCCTGAGCACGAGACCGGACAGGCGCGCCGGCCGCCTTGTGGTCTTCTCATGCCGAAAACAAAACCGCTCGACGTCGCCGATGAGCGCGTCGAAGATGTCGATGTCGTCGGTGCGGCTCGTGGCCAGCAGGACGACTTTGAGCTCAGGGAGATCTTCGGCTGGGCTGTCGGTTGGGTAGTGTTCTACAAGGCGTCCGCCGTCGGGGCCGAGCCGGGCCAAGAGACGGGAGATCCGGCTCACTCCCTTGCCTTCGACCGGGCCGGCGAGCAACCACATGTCCGTCTTCGCCATGGTGGGCAAGAGGTCGTCGAGGTCGTCGTGTATGAAGCAGCGGCCAAAAGCGTGTGCCATGCAAGTCGGCCCGACGCAAGCCTTGAGGTCGAGCCGCGCGGTGAGTACATGCTCGATCTGGGCTCCGGCCTCGCGCAGGGCTCTCATCATCGGGCTCGAGACCGCTGAGCAGTCGCTTTCATTTTCTAGAGGACTGGTGTCCAATACGAGAATCTTCATGGCGTGCTCCTTGAAAAGGCCCAAGCCGCGTGTCTTTCGGGGCCTGCCGGAAAAAGCTATCACGGGGAGCGGGAATACCCAAGGCCGCAAAGTCTAAAAATATACCCAGCAAGGTGTAAGCATGCACAAGGTTTGGCTTTGTCTTTATTGCTGGTGTTGCGTCGTGGGTATAAAATTGCAGATTCAGCGGAAACAAGGGTGGTCGTCACGGGATCGATGCTTCTTTGATGAGGGCGAGGCCTTCTTCGAGCTTCGTTCCGGACTGGAGCCAGCTGATCCGGATGCAGCCGGGGGCCTCGAAGAGGCATCCGGGGATAACGAGGACACCGAAGTCTTCGTGGAGTCTTTCGGCGAACCGCAGGTCATCTTGGTGGGGCTCAGGCAACATTACGGCTCCGAATCCCGGGCCTTGGGGACGACTCCAGGACAGATGGGGGGTGGCGCGAACCCACGCGTCGACGGTGTCGAGTCCGCCGCGGGCTTTTTCGATGGCCGAAGCTCGAAGCTCTACCGCGCGCTCCATGATCGAGGCTCCCACCGCCGCGGAGGGCTGGGACGGCATGCCTAAGTTCAGGTGCGCCAGGCGCAGCTTGGCGACGATGTCGGCTCCGGCGCTCAACCACCCCAGCCGAGCCCAGTACGCGCCGAAGAGCTTTGAGAGGCTCGAGATCACGGCGATGTTGTCGCGGCACAGGTGGTATGACGGGGCCTGGGTGAAGCCGCGGTAGACCTCGTTGATGAGGACGAAAGCTCCGCGCTTGGCGGCCAGATCGGCGATATGCAGGATGTCTTCCCTGTCGGCGAATGTCCCCGATGGGTTGCTGGGCTCCGTGATGAGAACGGCGCCGGTGTCATCGCCGAGGAGCTCTTCGATCTCGCCTACCGGCAGGCGCCATCCATCCTCGAACCGCCTCGAAAAGCGCTTGACCGGCCCCAGGCGCTCGGCTTGGCGCCGCATCGGCTCGTAGATGGGCTCTTCGACGACGAGGGCTTGTCCCCGTGGCACGAGGGACAGAAGCGCGAGCACTGTGCCGCCGGTGGCTCCGGGGACGAACAGGAGCTCTCCAGCGGGTATCTCGAGCCACTTTGCGAGCGCAGCCTCGAACCGCGCGGTCATGGTCCACGGATCGCCGGCCGCCGGCGGTGCCTTTTCGGCGCTCAGTGCCTCAACGCCGCTCGAGTGGAGGTTGATGGTGTCGTCGCGTCTCATACGCGGCATGTACCATTTGAGATACTCATTGTCCGTGAATGTCATTTCGAGCTCCTCATATCTTCTCGAGGTAAAACGAGGGGCCTACGTTAGCATCTTCGCGTGGGTCCGAGCAAATGTCCGAAAGTGTGAGGGAGTCAAGGTTTCGAGCTATAGTTATTGAAGTGGCTCTTGCGGCGAGCGCGGTGGCACGGGAGGTTACAGCTTATGAGGCGATCTATCGCAGCGTTTTTTTGTCTTTGCCTTTTTACCGGGAGCTGCTTTAAGCAGGACGATTACGAAGCGGGGACGCGCTCCTACGACGGGGGAACGATCTTGGGTTGCTCGGGGGATATCGCTTACGAAAAATGGACCTACCACGGTGGCGCCCGAGGGACCATCGTGTTTGCGTCGGGACGCACGGAATACAGCGACAAGTACCACCGCTTGGCGGACATGCTGGCGGCTTGGCCGTACAATCTCATCATTTACGACCACTACGGCCAGGGGCGATCAGACGGGATTCGGGCACACGCCGACGACTTCGACAAGCAGCACGCCTGCGATATGAAGGCGATTATCCACCAGCTGGCGAGCAAGAAGCTGCCCGTGGCCGTCATGGCCCACAGCATGGGAGGGCTCGTGGCCGTCCGAATGGCGCAGATCTATCCAGACGCCGCCAAGGTCTACGTGCTCGGCTCGCCCATGCTGGGCCTGCTCACCGGAGACATGACCGACGACCAGGTGCGCCAGCTCGCCGAAGCGATGTGCGGGACCGGGAAATGCGAGGATCCGTCTGGCGAGCCGGCTGAGAGGGTCTCCTGCGAGGAGAACACCGTCACCCACGACTGCGATTTTTACGACGCGTTCAAAGACGACGAGGTGACCCACATCGGGCGGCCGACCTTCGGCTGGCTCCGCGCTTTTTACGAGGCCCAAGACAAGATCGCCGAAGAAATGGGTGTTCTGGGCAGGCCGTTCCTCGTCATGCAGGCCGGCGACGAACAGGTCGTCGATACCGATGCCCAAACGAAGTTTTGCGAGCAGCTCGACAAAGTATCAAGGGGGGGATGTGAGCTGAAAGTGTGGCCGGAAGCTTATCACGAGCTTTTCAACGAGGTGGAGCGAGAAAAGGTCGTGGAGTATGCGATGGATTTCATAGAAACCCACATCTAAGACAAGTCAGCCGACCTGGAGATCCGCTTGGCCCCTTGGTGTTGTTATTTTCACACGGAATCTTTATGCTCCACAAAGACATCGCGCGTTCGGGACGAGTCCCGGATGACCACATCACCCAGCCTGGTTAAAATACCAAGAAAGAATCAGAATCAGACTATTGTGGGGTGACTACTGAATAGAAACCCACTACAGTAACGTCATATTTTTGTGACAAACGATGGAAGACGGCGCAGGGACATGGACCGACGCCCTCTACAAAAAGGAGGTCTCATGAAACGACTGGTGACAGTGGTCGCGATGGTTTTGGTTTTCGGTGTGTCTCACGCGGCTTGGGCGGCCAAGTGCGAGGGCGTCAGCTACCCCGATAAGAAAACAGTCGCGGGACAGGAGCTGGTGCTCAACGGTTTGGGGATTCGCGAGGCGACCATGCTCCAGATAGACGTCTACGTGGCTGCTTTGTACTTGCCCCAAAAGACGCGCAAGGGCCCCGACGCGATTGCCCAACAAGGCCCCAAGCAGTTGGAGTTGAAGTTTGTAAGAGACGTGGAGAAAAAGGACATCGCAGACGCCTGGACCGAAGGCTTTAAAAAGAACGCCAAAGGAAACTTGGCCGCGCTCAAAGGCCGGATATCCAAGATCAACGGTTGGATGGCGGATATGAAGGCAGGGCAAAAGCTCATTTTTTCGTACGTGCCCGAAAAAGGCATCGAGGTCACCGTCAACGGCAAGGTCAAGGGAGCCATCGAAGGGGAGGACTTCATGAAAGTCTTCTTCGCCATCTGGCTCGGTCCCAACCCACCCAATTCCGGCTTGCGCGTCGGCCTGCTCGGTGGTCACTGCGGGTGATGTTCGCTCGTTTTCGCTGAGTTTCAGATGGGAATCCCGCACTCCACGGCCACGTTGAAAAAGAAATTCATCAACCTGAGTCCGGCATCCGTATCGTCGATGTCTATGTCATTGATAAAGTGTGTCGACCAATCCACTCCCGGAACGATGACGAGCGGTCCGGCGGGTATGGCGTAGCCAACCCCGAGACGCAGCCCGATATTGAAACGTCTCCAATCATCCCATGCGTTATCGTCCCAGTCTTCCTCTTGCTCGTTGCCATCGACTTCTGTTTTTGTCTTTCCAGATAGCGCAATGTTTAGCAGCATCAGCGCGTTGAGGCGAAAGTTATTGATGTCGAGTTTCACACCGAGGGGGATCTCCATGTACGCCAGCTTCGTCCACAGGCG
>JAABTR010000289.1 GCA_011389755.1 Deltaproteobacteria bacterium
ACCTCGCCTTTGAACTTCTTGTGCGGCTTTATCGACTTCGGCGCCGCCAGCACCTGACCGCGGTAGATCTCGTCCTTCGCGACGCCGCGGAGCAAGACGCCGACGTTGTCGCCAGCGCGCCCCTCGTCCAGCAGCTTCCGGAACATCTCCACGCCGGTCACAACCGTCTTGCGCGTGTCCGTGAAACCGATGATCTCCACCTCTTCGCCCATCTTCACGATGCCGCGCTCCACGCGCCCCGTGGCCACCGTCCCGCGACCCTTGATGGAGAACACGTCCTCCACCGGCATCAAGAAGGGCTTGTCGATGTCGCGCATAGGCTCTGGAATCGCCTCGTCGCACGCCGTCATCAGCTTGATAACAGACTGCTCGCCCATCTCGCCCTCGTCGCCTTCGAGCGCCTTGAGCGCCGAACCGCGCACCACCGGGAGGTTGTCGCCGTCGAACTCGTAGGAGCTCAGAAGCTCTCGCACTTCCATCTCCACCAGCTCCAAAAGCTCCTCGTCGTCCACCATATCGCACTTGTTCATGTAGACTACGACCTGGGGAACGCCCACCTGGCGCGCCAGGAGGATGTGCTCACGGGTCTGAGGCATCGGGCCGTCGTTGGCCGCGACCACCAAAATCGCCCCGTCCATCTGCGCCGCGCCGGTGATCATGTTCTTGATGTAGTCGGCGTGCCCAGGGCAGTCCACGTGCGCGTAGTGACGATTCGCGGTCTCATACTCCACGTGAGCCGTGGCGATGGTGATTCCACGCTCCTTCTCTTCGGGAGCCTTGTCGATTTCATCGAAAGCGATGAATTTGGCGCCACCCGCTTTTGCCAACGTCTTGGTGATGGCCGCGGTCAACGTGGTCTTTCCATGGTCGATGTGACCGATCGTACCGATGTTCACGTGGGGCTTGTTTCTTACAAATTTTTCTTTCGCCATGACAAAGCTCCTTTGTCGCCTATCTCGGCATCCAGAGCTCACGACCGGACTTGAACCGGTGACCTCCTCCTTACCAAGGAGGTGCTCTACCGCCTGAGCTACGTGAGCATATTCAAAAAAATCCTAAACTCTACATTTCATTTTCTACGCCCCCAAGAGGGGGACCTGGAGCGGGAGACGGGAATCGAACCCGCGACCCTCAGCTTGGAAGGCTGATGCTCTACCAATTGAGCTACTCCCGCGTGCGTCATACATACTAGGCGACCTCGATAAGGAGGTCGCGGATGGCGAGAGTAGGATTTGAACCTACGTAGGGCGTTGCCCGGCAGATTTACAGTCTGCTCCCTTTGGCCACTCGGGAATCTCGCCAAACGAACACTCGAGCTGGCGATGGGACTCGAACCCGCAACCGCCTGATTACAAATCAGGTGCTCTACCGATTGAGCTACGCCAGCGTTCGAAAACAGCGGGCGGTTATCGCCACCGCTTCAGCTCGTTTATCACCACATTTCAAATAGCGACCTCGGGTTAAGGCTAACCCCCCCGAGGCGAGCGGTATGTATAGAAGCGAGTCGCTTTTATGTCAAGCAGTTATTGTTCCAAAACACAAGTTTTGATTAACGCACCGAAATAAAAACAAAAACGCGCGATCAGCGCCCGTCTTCGAGCACGATCCGCATCCTCTTTTTCTTCCCGGCCCTGAGGATTAGTTCGGATCCGTCAAAATCGTCAAGCGTCACAACGTCGGTGTGATCCTCGAGCCGCCGCTCGCCCGCGAACCCCCCGCCGCCCTTGAAAAGCTTGGAGGCCTGACCTTTGGATTGACAAAGTCCCACCTCGACGAAAAGGTCGGTCGCTCGCAGGTTCGAGGACAGCGTTTCTCGCGACATCTTGACGGTAGGCATGGACTCGATGTCGCCCGAGCCTCCAAAGGCCGCCAGCGCCCCCTCTTTGGCCTTCTCGGCCTGCGCAACCCCATGGCATATCGCGGTGGCTTCAAAGGCCAAAAGCTGCTTGGCCTCCCGTATTTCCGCTCCCTTTAACTTTCCAAGCTCCCAGACGTCGCGCATCGGCACGAAGGTGAACAACCCCAAAAAGCGCTCGACGTCGCGATCGTCACAGTTGACCCAGTATTGATAATAATCATAGGGGGTGAACAGTTCGGCGTCTAACCAGACGGCTCCTTGGGCCGTTTTCCCCATTTTCTCGCCGGATGCCGTCTGTAGCAAAGGGAAGGTCAGCCCGTGGACATCCTCCAAGTCCATGCGACGCACCAGATCGGTTCCGGCGAGGATATTGCCCCACTGGTCGTCACCCCCCATCTGGAGGCGGCAGCCATACCGGCGAAAGAGCACGAGAAAGTCGTAAGCCTGCAAGAGCTGGTAGTTGAACTCCAAAAAGGACAAGCCCTTCTCCATGCGGAGTTTGTAGGCCTCGTAGGACAGCATCTTGTTGACCGAGAAGTGCCTACCTACTTTACGCAGAAAATCCACATAGTTGAGCTCATCGATCCATTCGGCGTTGTCCACGGCGGTGGCCGCGCCACCTCGGAAGTCGAGGAACTTTCCGAGCTGAGCCCGAATCGCCTCGTAGTTTTGTCTGAGCAGCTCGCGGGTGAGCAGCTTTCGCTGTTCGGTCTTACCCGACGGGTCCCCGATGAGGCCGGTGCCTCCACCCACCACCGCGATGGGCCGATGCCCCGCCCGTTCGAGGTGCTTAAGGGCCATGATGGGGACCAGGCTTCCCACGTGCAGACTCTTCGCAGTGGGGTCGAAGCCGATGTAGGCGGCGACCTTGCCCCCATCGAAGAGCTTTCGCACCGCCTCTTCGTCGGTGCACTGTTTGTAAAAGCCGCGTCGCTTTAAAACATCGAGAGCGTTTTTCGGGTCAGCCGTCATCTTCGCACTCCTTCAAGCCGTATGCCCGTCGGCACAGCGGCACAGCGGCACAGCGGCACAGGCGGACTGTGGAGATTATCAAAACAGGGCGGCCATGCCAAAGTCTTTGAAAAAAAACCCCCAAGTCAGCGAAACGCTTTTGTTCGGCCTTTGGGTTGCTCGCGGTTGGTCAATTCTATATATAGGCATACTTGTCTCGTAAAGAGCAGGGCGCACGCTGCGATCGCGCCGCTCGTCCATTGGAGGATTCCCCATGTCCAAGCCGCTTTCTTTTGAGCTCCCGAGGAGCTACGACCCATCCGTCATCGAGCAACGCGTCTATCGTTTTTGGGAAGACGGCGGTTATTTCGCCGCTCGAGACGATTCCGACAAACCGCCCTTCTGCATCGTGCTTCCGCCTCCAAACATTACCGGAGCGCTGCACATGGGACACGCCCTAACGGCCACCGTCCAGGACATGCTCGTTCGGTGGCGTCGCATGCAGGGGCACAACGCGCTGTGGCTCCCGGGCGCGGACCACGCGGGGATCGCGACCCAAACCGTCGTGGAGAGGCAGCTTCGCAACGAGGGGCTCAACCGGCACACCCTTGGACGCGAGAAGTTCCTCGAGCGGGTCTGGCAGTGGAAAGAGCAGTACGGCGACCGCATCACCGAACAGCACAAGCGCCTGGGCGCCTCCCTCGACTGGGAGCGCGAGCGTTTCACCATGGACGAGGGCGCGTCCCGTGCAGTCAGAGAGGCGTTCGTTCGGCTTTACGAAAACGGCAAGGTGGTCCGGGACAACCGATTGATAAACTGGTGCGTCTCCTGCCGCACGGCGCTGTCGGATGTGGAGGTTGATCGGGATAAACCGGAGAAGGCCGAGATGTGGTCCTTTGCCTACCGCCTCGAGGACGAGAGCGGTGAGATCGTCGTGGCGACCACGCGCCCTGAGACCATGCTCGCCGACACCGCCGTCGTGGTCCACCCCGAGGACGATCGCTACCGGCACCTCATCGGGAAAAGAGTCCGTCACCCGTTCCAGGACCGCTCGATACCCATCGTCGGCGACGACGTGCTGGCCGATCCCGAGCTCGGCACCGGCGCGGTCAAAGTGACCCCGGCCCACGACCCCAACGACTTCGAGTGCGGCAAACGCCACGGGCTCGACCTCATCGACATGCTCAAGGACGACGGGACCGTGAACGAAAACGGGAGCCCCTTCCAGGGACTGGATCGCTTCGAGGCCCGGGAGCAGGTCAAGAAGGCCATCGAGGAAAAGGGGCTGTTTCGCGGACGCGCCGAGCACGAGTACGCGCCTGGGCGCTGTCAGCGCTGCCGCAGCGTGGTGGAGCCCAAGCTCTCCTTGCAGTGGTTCGTGGACACCACCCAGATGGCAGAGAGGGCGCTCCAGGCTGTTCGAGACCAAAAGACCGTCTTCGTCCCCCCCCAGCAGTCCCACCGCTACTTCGACTGGCTCGAAAAGAAGATGCCCTGGTGTATCTCCCGTCAGCTGTGGTGGGGGCACCGGATCCCCGCGTGGTACTGCGACGAGTGCGACGAAATCACCGTCTCCCGCGTCGATCCCGAGAGCTGCTCCGGATGTGGTTCCAAGAACATAAAGCAGGACGATGACGTCCTGGACACCTGGTTTTCTTCGGGCTTGTGGCCGTTTTCGACCCTCGGATGGCCCGAGGACACCGCCGCCCTCAAGACGTTCTATCCCACGTCGGTGCTCGAGACCGGCTACGACATCATCACTTTTTGGGTCTCCCGCATGATGATGATGGGGCTCGAGCTTTTGGGCGAGATCCCGTTTCACAAGGTGCTGCTACACCCGATGATCCGAGACCAGGACGGCAATAAGATGTCCAAGTCCCGCGGAAACGTCATCGATCCGATGGATGTCATCGAGGGTATGTCTCTGGAGGGGTTGGTCGACAAGACCCGGGGTTACACCCTCCCAGGCGATGAGATCGAGCGGGCCGTCGCCTATCAAAAAGAACACTTCCCAACCGGCTTCGCCCAGTGCGGCACCGACGCCCTGCGTTTCACCCTCGCCGCCTACACCGGTCAGGATCAGGACATCCGGTTCTCCGTGGATCGGGTGGAGGGGTACCGCAAATTCGGCAACAAGATCTGGCAGGCCACCTTGGGGTTCGCCGCGCCGCACCTGAGCGGGATGACACCAAAACAAGGAGTCCCCGAGCCGGCCACCCTCGCCGATCGTTGGATTTTGGCCCGGCTGTCACAGGTCGCAAGCGACGTGGACCGGCTCTTCGAAGACTTCCGCGTCGGCGAGGCCACCGGTCTTTTGTACCACTTCTTCTGGGATGAGCTGTGCAGCTGGTACATCGAGCTGCTCAAACCCATCTTGAGCGGCGACGACGAGCGGGAGAAGGAGGCCGGCAGACAGGTCCTGCGCTACACCCTCGACATGTCCCTGCGGCTGCTCCACCCCTTGATGCCGTTCATCACCGAGGTCCTCTGGCAGCAGCTGCCAAAGCCCGAAGGGCACGCCGACAGCATCATGGTCGCTCCCTTCCCCCGGGCCGAGGACGGACTCGCGGACGAAGAGGCCGTGGCCAAGGCGAGCCGGCTGATGAACGCCGTCACGGCGATCCGCTCCGTGCGCTCGGAGTACGACGTCCCGCCGTCCAAGCCCATCGTGGCCACCTTCGTGACGGACGACAGACACCTGGCCGAACTTCTCGAGGAAAACAGATCCTTGGTTTTTTCCCTGTGCCGTCTCGAAGAGCTGCAGATCCTCCCTTCCCGAGCACAGCGCCCGACCGGCTGCGCCACGAGCGTGGTCGAGGACGCCGAGCTCCTCGTGCCCCTCAAGGGGCTCGTCGATGTCGAATCGGAGCGGGCGCGGCTCATCAAAGACCGAGACAAGACCGCCAAAGCGATGATGGGGAGCGAAAAGAAGCTCAACAACGACAAGTTCGTCGCCAAAGCCCCTCAATCGGTCGTCGAAAAAGAAAAAGAAAAGGTTGAAGAGGCCAAGACCCGCCTGGGCAAGATCGATGAGGCGCTGGCGCGACTCGAAGAGGTCGCTAAATAGGCTTCCCCCACCAGCTCGTGACCCGCAGTTGACCTGGCGACATTCGAAGCCAAACTACACCTCACACGAAAAGACCGCACCACCCCCCAGGAGGAACGCATGCAGCGAGACATTTGCTTGCTGGCCCTCGCCTTTGTCTTCGGGCTCGTCACGGCCGCCGCAGCGCCCGCATCGGCGCAAGGCAAGAAAGGGCCCCCGGGCACACAAACCGCCGCCCAAAAAGGCGGCGAGGACAAAGGCCCAAAAAAAGCTCAAAAGGGTAAAACCAAACGCCTGCAAAATAAGGAGAAAGAGAAAGCGGGCCCCGGGAAGAAGATTCAGAAAAAAGATAACAAAAATAAAAAAAAGAAAGCCGTCGTTGCGCCTGCAAAACCAGAACCCAAGGGCAAAAAGAAGGGCGAGGGCCGCGCCAGGGGCAAGGACAAAGAAAAAGGCGAAGGGCTCGCCCTGGGCAAGGACAAAGAAAATAAACCACCCGAAGCGATCCGCGCCGGCAAACCGAAGCCGGTCCCCGCGGCTGTCAAACAAAAGGCCGACAAAGCCAAGCAAAAGCCCGGACGCCACGCCAAGGAGAGCCGCAAGCACCTCAAGAGGATGGCAAAGATCGGACGTCTCGCGCAGATAGCCGCGGCCCAGGAAAACGAGGCACTTCAAAAGAGGGCTCTCGAGATGCGAAACAAAGAGGTCGAGCGCCACAACAAAGTTGTTGAGCGTCTTAGAAGGGGTGAAGCATGAAAGCGGCGACGTGGGTATCTCTCGCGGCGGCGGCCTTTTTCACCGCTTCGGCGTGCCAAAAGGAGCCGGCACCGGCGCAGACCGAGCAGCTCGATTCCGAACAAGCGCTGACCGAGGAAGAAGAAGAGGCTCTGCAAGCCGTCTACGAAAATGAGGCCGCCGAGGACATCGCGCCGGCCAACGCCGAGCAGGTGGCCGAAGAGCTCGAAAAAGAGATCGCGGGGGATCTGGCCGAGCTCGAGTGAGCCCATTTTGGGGCGAGGTGAGCTGCCCTGCTAAAAGGTGGTGGAGACCTGTCCCACCGTAAATGAGGGGCCGAAGAGAAAAGCCAGCGGGGTGTCCCCGGCGACATCCCGCGTCGGTGAGTACTCGAGCCAGGCGTGGATATTAAATGACGCCTGCAAGGCGGTGTTGCGGTTGAGCACCGGCACGCTGAGCCCGACCCCAGCCACCATCGAAAACCCGGCGCTGCCGGAGAGATCGGTGCCGAACGGCCCCATCTCGAGCCCCACGGGAAAATCTCTGCCGCTTCTTTGAACGATGGAGACACGCGCCAAGGCCCCGGCGCTGAGCGGCACCGAGCCGTTAATATCTGTCGGTCCGAAACGAAAAAGGCCGGTTGGCAGCGCGGTGGTCACGCTGATCCGAACCCAGCTGTCCGAGAGCAGGACCCGGTAGCGAACCTCTTCGCCCAACTTCTGTGAGGACCCCAGTGCGTAGTGACCCGAGAGCAGATCGTGGGCTATGAGAACCGACAAGGTGTCGTATTCCACCCGGTCCCCGGCGGGCACAGCCACGGTCAGAGGCCCGGTGCCGGGCTCCAAGAGGATGATCTCGTTGAACCCGCCCGCCTGCACTCTGAGCCGCTGGGTCCCTGCCTGCATGGGGATGCGATCTCTTTCGAACACGATACGGCAGCTGTCCCTCACCGAAAACGAGATGCGCTCGAGCTTGCCCGGGGCGAGCTTCCTCGTGTCGGCCCCGGTGCCGCAGGTCACGTGAAAAAAAGAAGCCTTGCCACCCGCAATCAATCGCTGGGGGATGTTGACCCTCTGGACCGGGAGCACCACATCGGTCTCGAAGGACACCAGCTCCATCGACTCCGGCGACTGCGTGGCTCCCTCGAAAAACGCCGCGGCGGCTTCGGGTTTGTACACGAGGCGCAGGGGAACGTTCCCGCTGACTCCCTCCTCTCCTCGGATCTGCCAGCCGTAGTCCCTGCGCCTGGCCGAGTAAAAGCCCGGTCTGTCGGCCACCTCGATGTCATCGAGCCAGATCCCAGATCCGTAGCGCAGGCCGAGGGCGGCGTCCCTGTTCGAGGGGATCACCGAGACCACGCCGACACCGTCCACCTTCAAAGAGACCTGAACCGGCTCGTAGTCATCGGTCACCCGTATGCGGGTGTCCCCGAGCCTGCGAAGCTCGCCGTTTTTCTCGAAGAGCATGAGCCTGAGGCTCTCCACCCCCGGCGGCACCCGGTGAAATACGAGCTCCAAAACCCGCGCCGCGCTGTCTTCGGCGAGCAGCTCTCGTCGAACGTCGACCTGGACCGCGGGCCGGGTTCGGATCACGATGTCTTCGATCGAGGCGTCCGAGCACTCCCTCGGAATGCGGACAAAAAACCGGTGGTCCGTGGTGCGGGACAAGAGGGGGATATCGGGAGCGCGGACCGAGCAGCGTTCCAGATCGAGCTTGAGACTTCCTTCCGCAAGCTGCTTGCTCCCGGCGGCCCGGCGGAATCCGTCTGCGAGGGAGTAGCGCATTTTCACAATGGGCGCCGCCGGATCGATGTGGAAAAGCAAGACGCGGTCCTTGCCGGCGCGGCACGCGGCGTAGTCGCACGAAACGCTCTTGACGGCGCCCGGATAGCGGATCGGCAGCTCGTGATGATCCGCGGCGGTGTCCAAATTTTTGCCGCTGATGACGTCTCTGTCGAAAATCACGACCATCTCGGGAACCAGCGCCTTAGGATCTATCGGGGCACCATCCGCTCCGAGAGCCGCCGGCAGCGGATGTCCCACCTGAGCGGGCACGGCCGCCGGCCAGACCGCAAAGAACGCGCCGCCGCCGACCAGCTCCCGCAACACGTCATCGGTGAGCGCCAACGAGCACGGCCCGTCGCTCGAACAGTCCGCCAAAGCGAGCACCTGGCCTTCGAGGACGACGAGAAGCCTTTGATCATGGACCCCCTTGGACTGGTGCTCCGCCACGCGGGCGTCGAACCACAAGGTGACCTCGCCTGTCTCGAGCTTTGCGAAATGCTCGGCTCCCTCAATGATCTGGAGCTGCTGTGTGGCCGCGACCTGCGGCGGCTCCTCCTGGGCCCGGGCCCCCGAGCACAGCACGCACAAGAGCACCGTCAACACTGCAAAAAACGCCGGGCGTTCCATATTCAGATCCTTCATGAGCGCAAAAAAAGCGCTCAGGGTAAGGTTATCAACCCGGAGGCGAGCGCACCAATGCCGCCTTTAAAAAAGTCACCGCTCCAAAACGAGCACCTCGAAGGAGCGGGTGGACCCGGCGGTGCGGTAGCTGCGATCGAGGGCTCTTCGAAATTCTCGATAGGTCTTTGATGGAGCCTCTTCGAAGGTCGGCAAAACCAGGCGGAAGTTCCACCTGCGCGCGCCTGTCATCAAAATCACGACGTCGGCCTTTTGCGCCGCGGTCACCCGGGCGAGCTTCCGGTACGTCATGAGCCCATAGCTTTTTGCCAACGCCGCGGAGCCGCCCATGGACAAGAGCCCCAGCTCGGTGCCTGAGACGACATCCAGGTTGAGCCACGTCGCAAGACTCGGCACCGGGCTCATCAGCTGCTCGGCGTCCGGCGCCACCTCGGACACCAAAGCCGCCAGCTCAATGAGCTCCTCGGACATGGTCTCGTCCTCAACCGTCTGAGGCAGCGGGTAAAGCAGGGTTATCGCCGGTAAAAGCCAGACCACATGGGCGATGGCCTTGGTTTTCACGGGCCTTTTTTCCGAAGGGATCGCCCGAAAAGATCGCGCACAGGCCGCAAAGGTCGAAAAAACCATAAGCGGCAGCGCGAAGACCCCGTCGTAACCGTGGGCCGAGCCGGGCAGGATCGGGACGACGACCGCGGCTGTGGACAGAGCCCACATGCAAAGCTCGAACCGGGCGCCGCCCTGCGCCAGCCGGCGCAGGGCGAAGAGAGTCGCCAAGGCCGTCAGGATCACCGCGGGACAAACGCGCCAGAGCTCCACCGCTCGGACCAAAAAAATGGAGGTGTCTTGCGACAGGGTCGACAAAGTCCAGTTGAAAAACAAAACCTCATCGAACCCGAAAGCGAAGGCCCCCAAGACGCCCAAGACAAAAACAACCGCCGCAGGCGCCGCCGCCAAGATCCGAGCGCGCGGGTTTTTCCCCTTGGCGACCGTGCCCGCAACGAGGAGCACCGCCGCCGGGATCGCCTGGGCGTGCACCCCGGCCGCCATCGCGCACGCGATCCCCACCGCCACGGACCGCCAAGGACGCCATCTCGGGCACACCAAGGCGGCGGCGCCCGCGCACAGAGTCAATGTCGCGGCGGCCACGCCGGCATCGGAGACCACGAGCGCCCAAAACCACGGGGACGCCATCACGACGAAGCTGCCCGGGAGCAGAATTGACAAGGGCGCGCCTCGTCGTCGCCAGGCTTCGAGCAGCACGGCGACGCCCAAGAGAGCGGCGCCCGCGTTCATGAGACGCGCAGGCAGCAGCTCAGCGCCGAAAGGAAAATTCGAGAGCCCGACCCAGTAAGGTAAAAGCGGCATCCCCGCAAACGGAACATCCGCGGCGGGCGCCGATCCGCTCAGCGCCCGCTCGGCGGCGAAGAAGACCGTCGCCTCGAGGGGCCCCAGCACCGCGTATCCGGCGTAGTAATATGCCCACGCCGCCCCGATAACCGCCACCGCAGCCGCCAGCACCGCCGCACCTGCGAGTCCAAATCGGCCGGACCGGGCGATCACGGCCAACCGCCCGGCGGCCGAGCGAACGATAGCTTTGGATGTACCGAAAATCATCGCGGCGATGGTATCCGGCGGCCGCTGTCCGGGCAAGCCCGCAGCTATGATGTCAGGGCGGAATTTCGTCTAATGGTAAACCTTCGCGGCTTTATCTCGTTCTCGGATATGGCGAGCGCTCACGTCGAGAGAGCCGCGCTCGGAGGATCGACCGAGACCTCGACGATGGTCAAGACAAGGTCGCCTCGCGGTCTCTTGACGACGACCTCGTCCCCCTCCTCTTTCCCGAGCAGCGCCTTGGCCATCGGGGAGTCCATGCTGATCTCGCCGCGCTCGGTGTCCCACTCGTCCGGACCAACGATGCGGTAGCGCCGCTCCTTGCCGTCTTCGTCTTCCACGGTCACGTAGCAGCCGAAGTAGACGCGACCGTCGTCCCTCGGTTTGTCGGAGACGATCTTGAGGACATCGAGTCGCTTGCCCAAAAAGCGCAGGCGCCTGTCGATCTCGCCGAGCTGCTTTTTGCGGTAGATGTACTCCGCGTTCTCCGAGCGATCTCCTTCGGCAGCCGCTGCGGCCAAGGCCTTGGTGACCTCGGGCCGTTTTTCGGTCCAGAGGTGGTGCGCCTCCAGCTCGAGCCGCCTGTAGCCCTGGGCCGTGATGTAGCCGGGCTTGCCCGACTCATCCGGCCGGGTGCGCTGTCTCGTACCGACCATGAAATATCTTCTACACGAACCATAAAAAAACAAAACCCGCGCGCTTCCTTATTCGGAAGGCGAACTATTGCCAGAGCCATGGCAGTTGCGTATGTTCCCGGCGCCATGAATGAACCGCAAGAGCTTTCCTACCGCTCCATCTTCCGTTTCTGGGCCCCTTTGTCGGCCACGTGGCTGATGATGGCGGTCGAAGGGCCCTTTATCGCCGCCCTGGCCGCCCGGCTCTCGGAGCCCAAGGAGAACCTGGCGGCGTGGGGGGTTGCGTTTGCCGTGGCCATCATCATAGAGGCGCCGATCATCATGATCCTCAGCGCGTCCACCGCCCTCGCCAGAGACCGAGAGTCGTTTTACCGCCTGCGCCGCTTTAC
>JAABTR010000044.1 GCA_011389755.1 Deltaproteobacteria bacterium
AAGACGTCCACGTGGTCGACCCCGAAGATCTGAGGGCCACGATCTCCACGGTCCAGTCCGCTTACGAGCGGGCAGGCGTGCGGGTGATCATCAGCAAGCACCCGTGCCCGCTCTTCGCCCGCCGGGTGCTCAAGCAACAAAACGACCTCGTCTACCGGGTGGATCACGACGCGTGCAAGCTGTGCGGCAAGACCGGGGCGCACGAACCGTGCGGCGTCCCGATACTCCCCGATGACGAAATTTTAAGGGCCCGCACCAAGATCCTCTCCGTCAAAGCCGATCCTGATTCTTTCCCGGCGCCCAGACCGCAGAGCAAGCCGGCCTCGGCGCCCTGCACCCACGCGTGCCCCGCGAATATCTGCGTGTTCGGTTACATGTCCCTCGTCCGCGCGGGGCGCTACGACGAGGCGCTGGCCATGATCCGGGAGCAGGTGCCCCTGGCCGCCGCGCTGGGCCGGGTCTGTCACCACCCGTGCGAAGAGGATTGCATCCGCGGGGACTACGAGGGCCCCGTTGCCATCAACGCCGTGAAGCGGTTCTTGACGGCGCGGGAGGATCCAAAAAAGCGCCGGGAGCACTTCCTCGAGGTGGCCCGCAAAGGCAAAGAGCGCCTCGGCGGCGAGGCCCCCGCGAAGGTGGCCGTCATCGGCGCGGGGCCGGCGGGTCTGACCGCGGCCCACGATCTCGTCGCCCGCGGGTACGCAGCGACCATCTTCGAAAGAGAAGGCGCCCCCGGAGGCCTGCTCGCCACGGGGATCCCACCCTACCGGATGCCCCGAGACATCCTCAAAGACGAGATAGACGCCCTCTTGGGGATGGGAATCGAGCTTCGGACCCGGCAACGCCTGGGCCGCGACTTCACGATCGAATCCCTGCTCGAAGGCGGCTTCGATGCCGTCTGCGTGTGCATCGGCGCGGGCAAAGGGATGCGGCTCGCGATCGAAGGCGAGGAGTCAGGCGGCGTCGAAGACGGGGTGACATTTCTCAGGCGCGTTTACATGGAAAACGACCGGACCGCCGGAAAGAACGTCGTCGTGGTCGGCGGCGGCGACGCCGCCGTGGACGCCGCGAGAACCGCCGTCCGGCTGGGTGCCTCCCAGGTCACCTTGGCCTACCGCCGCTCCCGCGAAGAGATGCCCGCCTCCTTCGAGGAGATCGAGGCCGCGCTCGAAGAAGGGGTCCGGCTCGAGACCCAGGTGCAGCCGGTTGGGGTCCGGGCAAAGGACGGCCGGGTCGCAGGGCTCCAGGTGGTGCGGACCACCTTGGGGGCACCGGACGCCAGCGGGAGGCGCAGGCCCGTTCCGGTCGAGGGTTCGGATTTCCAGCTCGAAGCGGACCACGTGATCGCGGCCATTGGGCAGAGTCTCGAGGCTGAGGCCCTCTCGGGGGATGTGGAGCTGGCGCAACACGACAAAGGCGGGTTTGAGGTCGACCGGCTCACCGGAGCGACGAGCCACGAGCGGGTGTTCTTCGCCGGTGACTGCACCGGTGAAGGCTGGACCGTGATCACCGCTATCGCCCAGGGCAAAAAGGCAGCCTACGGCGTCGACAAGGCGCTGCGAGGCGAGAGCGCCGAGCCCCTGCTGCTGCGGGAGATGTCCGAGCTCAGAGACCAGCATCGCTACCACCCCGAAGCAGCGGCCGCGTCCGAGCGCGCAAAAATGCCCCGCGTCGAAATGCCGCTGCGCGTCGGCGGCTTCACCGAGGTGGAGACCGGTTTCGACGACGAACGGGCGCGGGATGAGGCCCAGAGGTGTCTCAGCTGCGGCCAGTGCGCTCGCTGCAACAACTGCATCGACAACTTCGGCTGCCCGGCCATCTACAAAAAAGACGGCCTCGTCCACATCGACGAGGTCCTGTGCGTCGGCTGCGGCGTCTGCGCCCAGCTGTGTCCCAACGACGCCATCGTTCCGGTCACCCGCGACGGGTCGGCGGTTTAAAGGAGGTGTAAGATGTCCAAAACCGATATTTTCATCACCGGCGTCGGCGGGCTGGGCAGCCTGACCTCGTCGCGCTTCTTGGGCGAAGCCGCCACCCGCGCCGGCCTGAAGGTCCTGGCCGGTGAGATTCACGGAATGGCGCAGCGGGGTGGGATCGTGGAATCCACCGTTCGCATCGGCGAGGTGTGGGGCCCCATCATCGGCGACGGGCAGGCCGATGTCCTCTTGGGCTTCGAGCCCGTAGAGACCCTCCGTGCCGTCGCCAAGTCCTCCCGTGACACCTTGGTGATCACAAACCGCCGCCCCATCGTGCCGGCCAACGTCTCCATGGCCGGCGAAACCTACCCGGACACGGACGCTGTCATCGCCCAGATTAAAGCGCACTGCCCGAGGCTCATCGATCTGGACGCCACCGAGGTGGCGAAAAGCGCCGGCAACGCCCAAGCCCTCGGCTCGGTGCTCTTGGGTGTCGTCGCGGGAGCCGGGGCGCTGCCGTTCGAGACCGCGATCCTCGAAGAGGTGATCCTCGAAGGCGTGCCCCCAAGAGCCCGCCAGGTCAACCAGAAGGCCTTCGCCGAAGGGGTCGCCTGGGGCCGCCGCGCCGCCGCAGCCCTCTGAGCACCTCGAACGTCATCGCCTTGCGACTTTTTTTTAGTCGTTTTGGTTTAAAGGCAAGATGACCCGGAAGAGCGGGCCGCTCTTCGCATCCGGGTGGACCTGCAGCTCGCCTTCGTGCAGCCGAATCATGTCCCGCGCCAGGGCCAGCCCGAGCCCCAAGGCGCCCGCGTCGCTGCGCGCCGGGATCGCCTGTGAGGCCTCGAACGCCTTGAAGATGCGCTCACGATTCAATCGCGAGACGGCGTTATTGCCGTCATCCACGTCCAGGATCAAAAAGGTCTCATCGTCCCCCTCGAGGGTCTCCACCTCGGCGCGGATGCGGATGACCCCTTCCTCGGCAAACTGGAGCGCCCGGCTGAGCAGGCCGGTCAGAGCCTGTGTCATCCGATCCTTGTCGACGAGCAGAGGCGGCATTCCCGGGCGAAGGACGCCCACGATCTCCACGGAGCGGTTGGTCACGGACTTGTTGGCCTCTGCGATACAGGTCGTCAACAGCTCGACGGTCGGAGTCCAGGTGCGCTCGAGCTCCAGACGACCGGCGTCGAGCTTGGAGGTGTCGAGTATATCGCTGACCATGCTCATCAGCGTGTCGGCCTCGGAGGATATCTGCGCGATGACCCGCCTCTGGTCCTCGGTGAGCGGCCCCTCCATGTCCTTGAGGAGAAGATCGGTGAAACCGATGACGGAGTTGAGCGGGCTGCGCAGATCGTGGCTCATGCCGGCAAAAAACTGCGCCTTGAGCTCTCTTCCCTGGCGCCCCTGCTCTATGGCATCGCGCTGTATCCGCCGCATCTGACCGAAGATCTCCTTGAGCCTCTGGATATCCTCGTCGAGCCTTGCGATCTCCGGGCACAGGGCGGGCGGGGCGGCGGCGGGCCGCTTCTCTGGGAGCGCGTCCAGCCTCTCCACCAGGTAGTCCAGCTGAGGTTGCAGCGCGCGACCCTGGCTGCGTCCGAGCAAGACGGCCACGCAGACGCCAAACGCCAAAAGCCCCAAGATAAAGCCCATGGCCGCGGTTTCGTCCAATACGGCCAGCCGTATCCCGGCGAAGACCCGCGGGTCATCGACCGCCAGCTCCAAAATCGGCGATCCCACGCCGACTCCGAGACCTTCCCCCTCCGGAGAATACTCTCCTCGAACGGCCGCAAAAGGCGCTGCGATGTCGAAACGACTCAGCCGGGTCAAAATTTCGAGATCGGTGACGGAGCTCGGCGTCCTGACCACGTCGCGGGCGACCGCCTCGAGGTCCTCATGGAGCCACGCGTTGCGCGTTCGTTCGACGACGCCGACGCTAAAGGCCCCGAATAAAACCGCAGCGAGCGCGGCCGGCACGACAAACGCGGGAATGAGCAACTTTCGAACCCGCCTCGTGTGCCTCATCCGCCAATGGTTCGTCGAGCTTCGCCGCATGGAAGAGCGCAACCCGGTCCGGATCGACAAGAGAACGGGGAGCAGAAACGCCAGCTCGCACAACATGAAGGTGGCGATGCATCCGCCCACGAGGTCGTCGATGTTAAAAGCCGCCGATGCGACGATGAGGCTGGTGGGCCCGACCAGAGCCGCCACCGCGGCGACGTAGAGCGTGACCGAGAGCGGGAAGTGGACGAGGAGCTCTTCGAGGACATCCCCCCGCACCCCGCTGGCCCGGAGGCGACCTCCCATCCGGTGGCCAAGCCACGCTGTCCCCCCGACCTGCACCACGAAAACGGCCAGGACACAAAGGGTGAGCGCGAGACAGAAGGCCCCCGGCCCCTTCTCCACCGCGCACAGCCCGACACATAAAAGCCCGGCTGTCGACAAAGGGAGCGCGCCGGCCAGGAGCAGCTGGCGCGTCAGACCTTTTTCAAAGATCCCTTCTCGTGAAATGCGGCTCATGTGACCCCCGGTAAGAAGATCTCGAACTTCGAGCCCGCCCCGACCTCCGACTCGAGCTCGATTCGACCGCCGTGCAGCTCCACGAGGCGGTTGCTTATGGCGAGGCCCAAGCCGTGCCCTCTCTTCTTTTTCTTGGCGTCGCCCGTCTGGGTGAACGGATCGAAGATGCTCTCATGCTCACAGCGCTCGATTCCGCTGCCGGTGTCCTCGACGGTCACGCAGATTTCGCCATTTGAAGTTCGCCCCACGGTCACTCGGACGTGGCCCTCGTCGGTGAACTTGATGGCGTTGCTCATGAGGTTCGTCAGGACCTGCCAGATCCTCTGCCGGCTGCCGCGCACACGCGTCGGCGACGCTGCGCGCTTTTCCAAGATGAGCTCGAGCCGCTTGCTCCCCAGCTGCCCGCGCGCCGTGGAAACCACCTCCTCGGCCACCTGGAACAGATCCACCGGCTCTTCATCCACCTCGATTCCGGTCGTGTCCAAGCTGGAGAGATCGAGGACCTCGCTGACCATGTTGTGCAGCCGCGTGCTTGCCTGCTTGACGATCACCAGATCCTCGACCTGCGCTTCTTCCATGGGACCGTGGGCCTCATCCAGGAGCGACTCGGTGTGCTCTAAAATGGCCACCAGGGGCCTTATCAGCTCCCGTGAGACCTCCCCCAGGTAGGCATTTCTCTGCTTGTCGAGCACCTCTATCTCGTCGAGTGCGTCCTTGTACATGGCGCGCTCGGCCCGAAATCTGCCCTCCAGCTCCAACGCGGCCGTGTCGATGTCGCTCAACTCTTCGATGCTCGGCTCTTCGAGCCTCGCAGGGGAGGGCGCGCCGCGATGCTCCTGGATCATGCCGTAGAGCCGGGCGCTCAGGCGCCTCAAATACTCGCTGACATAGGCGCCGAACGCGAAGCCGAAGAAGGCGCTCGCCACGCACAAAAGCAGAGCGAACGCCGCCAACCCGAGGACGGCCCTCTGCCATCCGGGGCGCAAAGGCTCTTGTCGCCGGGCGACCACCACGAAAGAATCGCTTTGACCGGGTTGGACATAGGCTCCGGCGAGCCACAACCCTCCGAAGCGATCGTCCTCGACCGGCTCGCCGGAAAACAAGGCGCGAAACGCCGCCGGCTCAATTTCCCCCAGCTCTCCTCCTGACAAGGGGTTGCCGGCTGCATCGTAGAGACCGCTCAAAAAGCCCGACTCCTCGCTCATGGACCCAAGGCACTCGGCGCGCCGGTCCACCGGCTCGAACGCGAGCCGATCCGCCATCCAGGTCGCCGCCACGACGACCTGTGCCCGTGACAGGTGGCCGGCTTCCCGGTAGAGCCGCGTCACCGTGGCGGCCCCCACAGCGAGGCAGACGACAAAGCAGGCGAGACTGGAACACAGCGCATACCTGAGCTTCATGGACCAGTGAGACGCCCCGGCGCCTGCGCTGCCCACCTGCCTTTGACGGGTCAAAGGTTCCGGGGCACCCGAGCGCGATCTCTTTGTCGGCGTCGTCATGCAGCCGAAGTCTACCAGATGGTCACGAGCGACCAAAGAAGCCGAAGCGATTTCGCCGACGCTCCGAGCGCGACCCTACATCCGCATCCCATATCGGCCTCCCCGTCTCCTCGCGTCTCGCTGTCGCTATCGCGGTCGCCGCCGGCCGCGGTGTCGAAGTCCACCTCCTCGGCCCAGACGCACAAAGACCTCTCGGGATCACAAAAACTCTTCGCAGGGCAGTCGTCATGACTCTCGCACGCCCCTCCGCAGGTCCCATCCGCCGCCCGAGCCACAGCCGCCGCGGCGTCTATGAGACCAAACCCAAAACACGCGGAGTGCCCGCGCTCGTCCACGCCGCCGTAATCGCAAGGGGCGTCCGTGGGGCGGGTCGCGCCTTTGAGGCAGGCTAGGAGCTCATCGCGACTCAAGTTTGGATTCACCGACAGCATGAGCCCGGCGATCCCGCTGACCACCGGCGCCGCCGCCGAGGTCCCGCGAAAGTTGCGCACGTAGTCCTCGGGCTCGATGCCTTCGATTTTTTTTAGAAAGACGTCGCTTCCGTCGCTGCCTCCCAACGAGCCGGTGATGTCCGTCGTAAAGTTGGCCTCGCAGGCGCACGCGTCGATGTCACCTCCCCAGTTGGAGTACTCGTGGTTGAAATTGCCCAGGCCATCTATCGAGGAGACGACAAAGGTACCTGGATGAGTCAGATGGGCCTGGAGGTTTGTGGGGCACGCGTTATTGCCGGCGGACCAAACCACGAGCGCCCCGCGGCCGCCTCGCGCCTTCGTCGCCAGGTCCTCGATCCCCTTTGCCACGAACTCGCTAAATGGGGTCTCGATGCACTCACCGTCTTCGTTCAGCGCCCAAGGACCCCAGCTGTTGTTGACGATCCACGCGCCGGCCTCGGCCGCCCGGTAGAACGCGTCGTGGATCTTGGATCTGTCCACATAGATGGTTCCGCCGGAGTCGATGAGGCGAATGGGCGTCATCCGGCAGCTCCAGCACACGCCGGCGGTGCCGCGGCCGTTATCGGTGACCGCCGCGACCACGCCTGCGACGGCCGTGCCGTGAAAATCGTCTGCAAAGCCGATCTCCGGGCTGCCGTCCCCGGCGGGATCGAGGATATCGATGCCCTGCTCGAGATTCCCCTCGAGATCGGGGTGCCCCAGGTCGACCCCGGTGTCGATCACCGCGATGTTCACCTGGGGGTTGCCGGTGGTGGTCTCCCAAGCCGTCGGGATACCGTGCAGCTCATCGAAGAGATGAACGAGGACCCGCTGCTCGAACAGCGGATCGTCGGGCGCGAGGGCGTGGACCACCGCGGGCTCGAGCATGGCCGGTTCGGCCCACTTCACCTGGCGGTGCGCCGCGAGCGCCGCGGCCACGGCGAAGGGGTCTTTTCCTTCGGGAGTCGAGACGACAAAAAACCTCGGATCGGATCCGTAGCGCCTCGACACCGTGAGCCCCCGGTCATCGAGCACCCGTGCCACCGACGAAGACGGCGTTCTCGGCCCAAACTGCACCCCCACCTCGCCGGTGAGCACCAAGAGGGGGCCTTTGTGATATCTCACCACGGGCCAACCAAACCCCCAGGCGTCATTTCTGGGCGCCACGCACAGTCCGTGGGTCTCCAGCACCGGCCTCCTTGCGGGGCACCGGGCGCTGGGATAGGCGACGAGCCCCGGCTCTTTTTCGAAACAGATCTGCCGTTGCCCGCGCGCCGAGAAACAAGAAGTCAGATCCTGTGCCCCTCCCGCAGAACGCGAGGCCCCGGCCGGGGTGAGCCACGTCAACATGGCGCACGCCAAGAATGATCGTATCCATCGATGCATTTTACGCAGCTCCAAAGAAAGTCTCTCTTCGCCACTCGAGCCATACCAGATGGGGGCGCCCCGGAGCAAGGACGACTGGAGGGACAACCGGACCGTCAGTAGTAATACCAGATGGATTCGTAGTCGGCCGGATCGTCGCCGAGCTGCTCGATGCGGCGCAGGTACTCGACGATCGGGACCACGTCGCCCGCATAGCTCGACTGATCGGCGATCCCCTTCTCCCAGGGGTGAAACTGGTAGATACGGGTCCCATCGGGAAGAAACGACAAGAGATCCCGATAGTTGCTGGCCCGCAGGTAGTTTTTGCCCAAGCGAGGCACGTTGTAGACCGCCTCGTCGGTCCGCGTCTGGCCGGGCAAGAGCCTCGCCTCCTCGGTCTGCTCCTGAAGAAGCCGCGATAGCGGCACGCGGTAGTCGTCGGTCTCGTCTTTCCCCTTGGGCAAAAATGTGTAGTAGGGGTCGATGCCCGCCTGGCGCAAAGTCACCCTGAGGAGCGACGCTTCGAAACGACGGGAGACGAAAAAGGTGTAGACCAGCTGGTTGTACACGCCGATCCCCTGCCTCCGCAGGCGGTCCACCGCCGTCACCGTCTCCGGGGTGATCTCGTAGGGATGCTCCACGTGGGTGACCACACAGACCTCGCGCACTCCCGGCTCCCGGAAGCTCCCCAAAAGCTCGGCGGTCTCCTTCGTAAAACGCATGGGCAGGGTCACCGGGGTTCGCGTGCCGATTCGGATGCGTTTGACCGACGGGACGTCCGCCACCATCTTCAGGAGCCGGCCCAGCTCATGATTCTCCAATAAGAGCGGATCGCCGCCGGTTATCAAAACGTCATGGATCGCGGGGTGATCTCCGATCCAGCGCACCGCTTCTTCGATTTTGTCCCACGGAGCCATGGCGTCGTCGGCCAAAACCTCGTCGATCTCCCAGTTTCGCTGGCAGTAAACGCAGATCTGCGGGCAGGTGTTATAGGGTTTCAAGATGACGATCCCGGGGTAGCGCCGGGTGATGAGGTCGACCGGAGAGGTGTCCCGCTCCTGCATGAAGTCGAAGGCTTCGTGCCGCTTGTCTCGGCTCTGGGTCATTTCCTCCACGTACCTGCGCGGCGGAAAAACCTGAGCGCGGATGGCCCGGTCCCTGTCCGATCCCTGCTCATCCATCAAGCTGAGATAATATGGGGTCACGCCGAAGGGAATCCTGTTGCGGCAGGTGGTGCCGATATTGCGGCGCTCCTCTTCGCTCAGACCCACGAGCCCTTCGAGGGTCTCCAGATCTTTGCCCACGTGTTTCACGTGCCAGCGCCAATCCGACCAGTCATCGAGGCGGCCGCCTAGACGCTCCACGATGCGATCTCGCCGCGCGGCGCGGCGGGCGCGGGCACTTGCCGACAGACCTTGCTCGTAGCGGTTCATCCTCGATTCCACCTGGGCCCAGAGCCGGTCGAGCTCGTCGGACCGCACCAGGGCAGCTTCGCGGCCGCTCAGCTCGCCGCTGCGCAGGGGCAAATCGGAGCTGGACATCCCGCGCGAGCGGCCCTCGAGCCCCCACACCACGTGGATGATCTCAGCGTAAAAGCCAGCCCCCAGATCTGCCCTCGGCCTGCCCTTGCCCATGTCCCACAGAGCCTGCGAGACGCTGAAGCCGGCCTTCTCGTCGGAGGCCGCGCTGAGCACCCCGAGCATCGCCCGGGCGCAGTCCCGCGTGCGGTCCACCGCCCGATCCCACTCCGCCCCCAGCATCATCGAGTTCTTGATGCGCAATCGGACGGTCAGATCGACGAGCGCCTGACGGGCGTCCTCGAGCGATTCGCACTCGGCGGCGGCGGCGAGGAAGCTGCGGCATTCGATTTCGAAGCGCTCCTTGGTGTAGCCTTCGGGGGGGATGGCCTCACGGGCATCTCTTCCTTTTTGCGCGGTCCCCCCGCTATTGAGAAAAGTGGTGTTTGCATTGTCAGACACAGAAGTCATCTGCACCTCCCTCGAATACTCGATGCATCCCTGCACGACGTTGGGTTGCGATGGCGGCTTTCCGGGACGTCATCCCGAGGGGCGACATGGTCGGTTTCGGGGTCCTTTGAGTCATCACGTGAAAAGATACGTGATAGAGCCCGGGCATGCCCTTGCTCAAAACGCGAGTGTGATTGTAAGCGATTCTCCCCCACTTTTCAAGTGCGGGATTTTGTTTGGTTTTTTTCTCGCTCTAGCGGTATTTTCGCGAGTGATTGTGAAAACCGGGCGCCGAAAGACAGGTTTTCAAGCGGCTTGCGATATTATTCTCAAGAGGTCGCGCCTCGCTTGCCGGGGCGGCATCCGCAAGAGGGCCTTGAGCGCGTACGCCCGGGCTCTACCCAGCTCGCCGGCCTCAAGTGCCAGCCGCGCTCGGCCCGCCAACATCTCCCAGTCATCTCCTCGCCCCGGCGCACATGCCTCGCCGGATCCCGCGGCCACGGGGCGGCGCCTTCGGCTGACGCTTTTGCGAACCCGCGCATACGCGTCGTTCACCGCCAAAAAAGCTCGCCTCGCGAGTTCGGCCTCGTGCCGGGGGAGGCGCTCGGCGCGGTCGGGGTGAAGCTCCCTGGACAGCCGCCGAAAAGCCCTGTCGACCTCCGCCTGCCCGGCGGCGTCCACCACACCGAGCAGGACGCGGTCCGCGCAGCCCCTTCGCACCATCCCCATCACGCGAAGCGCCGTGGACATCCTGGGCAAAAAACCCGGCTCCCACTGGCCTCGAAACATCCCCGAGAGATTCAGCGCCACCAGCATCGCCCCGGCCCGAGAGGGCTGCAGCCCCCTCTTCCACAAGAGCATCGCCACCGGCGTCGGCCTGAGCAGACAGGTCAAGAACGCTCGCTCTTCGGGGCGAAACGCAAAGCCGCTCAAGGTCCTGAGGTCTTCGTCTTTCATCCTCAGGACATCGATCGGGATTCGCTCGACGAGGTGCTGCGGCAAAAAGACGTCCCCTCGTCCCAACACCCCCGCGACGATGAGCAACCGGGGATCCACGGCCGCTCCCGGCGCCGGGGCGCGCTCTTCGCGCCAAAAAACCCGGGGTCTCTCCCAAGCAAACAGCCGCTCCACGGCCACCGGGCTGGGACCCTTGGTCCACCTCGCCGGTGGGGCGGCGCCGCACCCCACATCGACGCAGGTCACGCGGCCGCGGCGCACCGAAATTTCGGCGGCGCGCGCTTCGTCCGACACGACGATGACACCGGTGCGGGCCTCTTCGTAGGCCGAGCCCAGAGCTCTGCCCAACCGCAACACACCCGCAGCCGGATCCCGCCTCTCTATACCGAGGTAGGAGTCCATGCCCCTTAGAACTAACTTTTGCGCGCGGCGCGTCGCAAGTTTTTGTCCCGGCCCGGAGATGCGCCGCCTTCAGGCTGCTTCGGGATAGCTCGGACGTGGGGCGTCGCTCGGTCTGTTCGCGGACGACGGTCTCATCTGCCGCCGCCAGCGCCCCGGCCTCTTCCGAAGCCGGGCGAGCCCTCTGCGAACGACGGCGGGATCGGGCAGACGCCCGGCCTCTTCGATGGTCTCCATGAGTCGGATGTAATCGACATTGCTCGACATCTCTTCCTCCTTGCGGGCTCTTCACGAGAGCCGCGTTGCGAGAAAAGAGTGAAGGAGCATCGGCCGTGCCAACCCGATCGCAGGTACATTCAACAGGTTGTTATTTTTAGCTTTTATAAAATATCAAGACCCTCTTCGACATCGGGTCGGCGCGCGAAATTTCGCCATTTTGACAAGGCCTTCCCTTGGCCGACGGTCAGTTCGACAATCCCGTCCAGCGCTCGCACAGGCCGCCCCAGTAGGCGATCGGACGACCGTCACACCGCACCTCGACGATGTCGCACCCGTTGTCGCACTCGGTGCAGCCGAAGGCGACCGTCTCGTACCGCGACGTCGCGATGGCATCGAGGCCCCGAAACGCGGTGGGCGCCTCGTGGTCGCGGGCCAAGAGCGCCATCCCCACCGCCCCCATGATGTCGTTGTGCTCCGGCACGATGACCCGGCGGCCGAGCTCCTCCTCGAAGGCCCGCACGATGCCCCTATTGTTGGAGACGCCGCCGAGAAAGAGGATGTCGTCCTCGAGGCTCTTGCCCTTGGCGCAGTTCGCCAGGTAGTTTTTGACCAACGAACGACACAGCCCCGCCAGGATCTCGTCTTGGGCAAAGCCTTGCTGCTGCCTGTGGATCATGTCGGACTCGGCGAACACGGTGCAGCGGCCGGAGATCGGCGCCGGACGCCGGGCTCCCAAGGCGATATCTCCGACGGAGCGCACCTCGATCCCGAGGCGCCGCGCCTGTGAGTCAAGAAACGCCCCGGTGCCCGCGGCGCAGATGGAATTCATGTTGAAGTCGGCCACCTGCCCGTCGCGAACCAGGATCACCTTGGAGTCCTGGCCGCCGATCTCGATGATCGAGCGGCAGCCCGGGTGCTTTTCGATCGCCCCTGTAAAGTGCGCAATGATCTCGGTGCGTTTGACATCCGCCCCGATCACCGAGCCTATGAGATTGCGACCCGAGCCGGTGACCCCCACCCCCGCCACGGCGCCGCAGACATCTTCAAACGCGCTCAAAAGCACCGACTTCGTCGCGTCGATGGGGGCACCGCCGGTGTATCTATATTCCGAGGCGACCAAGGCCCCGCCGCCGTCGATGAGAGCCAGATTTGTCGAGACCGAGCCTACGTCGATCCCCAGGTAGAGCTTTCGGTTCATCTTCTCGTCACTTTATGCCGGTCGGGAACACAAAAAGGCCCGACTTGGGCTCCTTCTCGAGACCGTCAACAGCGCGGCCTCGTCTCGCGCCCTTTCGAGTCTGGCAGATCTTCGGCCTAAATTCCCCCATTTTGTCGTCTTGGCGCCCCGAGCCCAAAGTAGTCATAATATTTTTCATAGGGTTCAACCCTAAGGAGCCGATGACTCGCGAGAAGTATAAACGCAGGCTGCGGGAGAAAGCCGCCCCGGTCCTTTTCCACAAGACCCTCGGCCTCTTCGGCGCCACCACCTTGGGCGTGGGATCGCTCATGGGCGCCGGGCTCTACGTGCTCGTGGGCGTGGCCGCGGCCCAGGCCGGTCCGTCTTTGTGGATCGCCTATCTCATTTGCGGCGGGCTCACACTGCTGAGCGTCGCCATGTTCGCCGATCTCTCCAGGCGTCTTCCCATATCCGGCGGAGGCTACCTCTACGCCTACAAACAGCTCGGCTCGTTTTGGGGCTTCATGGTGGGCTGGCACCTGGCCGCGGGGAGCGTCTTCGCCTGCGCGCTGTACGCCGTCGGCTTCTCGGCCTACTTCGTCGAGCTCGCCGGCCTGGGGGATCTCGGAGCGGTTGTCGAGCGGCTGCTGTCGGTCGCCCTCGTCGCCGCGCTTACTTTTTCGGGCCTGCGCGGAGGAAGCGGGGGCAACCGCATCCAGCTGCTGTTCACCTGGGGCAACATGCTCATCATCTTGCTCTTGCTCTTCACGGCGCTGCCCTCTTTTGACCCCGGCAACTTCACGCCGGCCCTGCCCCATGGCGTCGGGGGAATCGGCGGCGCCATCTCCCTCATCTACATCTCCTTTTTCGGCTACCAGCTCATCGCAAACTCCTCCGAGGAGATCCGAAGCTCAGAAAAGACAGCCCCACGGGCCATGTTCTTGTCTCTGTCTATCGCGTTCGTCGTCTACGTCTCGGTGGCGGTCGTCTCTACCGCCGCCGTCAACTGGACCGAGCTGGCCGGATCGGAGGCGCCCTTGGTGCTGGTGGCTCAAAAAGGGCTGGGACGCCTCGGCACCTATGTGGTCGGCCTCGGCGGTGTTTTGGCTTCGGTCGCGGCGCTCAACGGCACGCTCGTGAGCCAGGGTCGCCAGATCTACGCCATGGGCCGGGACAAGATGCTCCCCTCTGTCTTGGGCAGACTCTCCAAAAAGAGCCGCGTCCCCATCGTCGCCATCGTCGCCGGAGCCGCCGCCACGACCGCGGCTCTCGTGCTCGCAGACCTGGAGTTCATCGCGAGGAGCGCAAACTTCGCCTTGCTCTTCTCCATGCTCCCCGTCTCCGTCGCCCTGCACAAGCTGTTCGACACGGCCCGCAAAGAGGGGGAGACCATCTCTCGGTGGAAGCGCGTGGTGCCTTGGGCGGCGCTGTCCGCGAACGCCGGACTGCTGCTCACCCTCGACGGGCAATCCCTGCTGTTCGGCGGAGTGTTGGTGGGAGCCGGCGCCGTGGTCTTTTTGTCCTACTCCTACAGCTCGGCAAAGAGGGGGGAGGCCGGCTTCAGCGTGGCGCTCAGCGACGACGAGCGGTCCTTCGAGCTGTTGCGACGCGGTGAACGCATCCTCGTGCCCATGGCCAACCCCAGAACACAAAAATCGCTTTTCAGCATCTGCCAGGCGCTGGTCCCCCCCGGCGGCGGTGAGATCGTCGTGCTCAGCGTGATCGGTTCGCAGGGGTACAAGACCCATCGAGCGGCGCTGACCGAGACTTCGGCGGCTCTCGAGGCGGTCGAGACGATGGCCCGCGCCGACCAGTTCGCGCAGACCCGGGGGCTGCGTTTTCGCCCCCTGATGCGCGCGGCCAAGAGCTTCCCCGACGGCATCGTCCACGCCGCGGAAGAGGAGAACACCCGGATCATCGTGATGGGATGGTCGATGAGAGACGACGGGAGCCCGTCGAAGATACTGGCCGAGGTGGCCTCTCGGGTGACCAGCGATCTCGTCTTTTTGCAGCTGAGCAAGGATGTGGACCCCAAGCGCGTGGCCGTCGCCCTGGGGGGCAAGGCAAACCTGCCTCTGCTCGTGCGGGTCGCCAGCGCCCTGGCCGAACAATACGGGGGCCACGTGACCTACTTCAACGTGATGCCCCTGCGCTACACCTCCGAGCACCTCGGCCACGCCCGTGAGATCCAGGTGGACGCGCTGACGCGCCACACGCGACTGGTCCCCTATACTATCGAGCTTTTGTGCTCGGACGATGCCCTCGAGACGGTCATCGAACGCTCGGGCGAATTCGATCTGCTCGTGGTCGGCGCCAACACCCGCGCCGCGACCGAGCGCGATCCCGTGGGGAGCTTCGCATCGGCGGTCGCCGCCCGCGCCCGCTGCTCGGTTGTCATCGTGAGGCAGTCTCCGCGGATGACGCGAATGATCCCGCCGCAGGTCTGGGCTCTGAGGAACTTGCGCTCGAAGCCCGTTAAGAATCCTTAAAAAAAAGCCGCTCTTCGATCCGGAGATCCGCCGCCGCAGCCCGAAGTCTGGCCTCTTGTCGTGACCGCGTGCGGCGTGACGGCGCGGTGATATGCTTTTGTTGGCTAACGCCACGGGTGAACCACATGAAGCTCCCGATCAAATCGGTCAACGAACGCAACCTCGGATCCGACGCCGCCAACCGAGCCGTACAGGAGATGATCGGCTTGCAGCGCCGCCTCTTCGAGCGCCACCGCCGGATCATCGAGAACAACGAGCAGGCCGCGTCTCCGGGTTTTGCCCGCTACCGCAACGCCTACCGCAGGGCCGTCGCCGACTACCGCGAAGAGTCGGGCTTCGGGGCGCTGTGCGATGCCATCGCCGCCTCCAGGGTGGCTTTCGTGGCGGACTATCACACCCTGCGACTGGCTCAGACCACCTTCTGCAAAATCATCAAAGGCGTGGCCCACCAAGTGGACAACCTGTGCCTGGCGCTGGAGTTCGTGGACGAGGCCTATCAAAGCGAGGTGGATCGCTATCTCTTGGGCAAGATCAAGGAGCGGACCTTCTTGCAGCGCATCCGCTATCGGGAACAGTGGCCGTACGATATCTGGCCGAGCTTCAAGCCGATCTTCGAGCTGGCGGCGGACCGGGGCTATCCGGTGATCGCCATCGACTCCGACTCGTCCCTGCCCCTGGCCGAAAGGGACCGGCGCGCCGCCAGGCGTGTTGCCGCAGCCGCCGAGCTCTACCCGGACGCCACCATCTTGGTGTTCACGGGACAGATGCACGTGGCGCCGCCCCACCTACCGGCCGCGGTGCAGCGCTCTTTCGTCCACCGGGGCATGCCCGAACCGAACCGCGTCATCGTCTACCAAAACGCCGAGGAGATTTACTGGAAGCTCGCCCGAAGGCGGCGAGAAGGGGTGGAGGTGGTGCGGGTCGACGAAGAGAGCTACTGCGTCAACCACACGCCGCCCGTGGTTCAGCAGCTCTCCTACCTCCACTGGGTGCAGTTCGACCAGGATCTTCTCGACTTCGGCGAGCTCGAGCGGACCCTGCGCTCCCTCATCGTCAGCCTGGGCAAGTTTCTGCGGCTCCCGGTCGGTGAGGAGGCGCAGAAAGTGAGGGTGATGATGCCCGGCGATCTGGACCTGCTCGAGGCTCTCGAAGAAGGAAAACTCGCGGAGATGGAGAGGCGGCGCGTGCTCGCCCAGGTCGAAGCCGAGCAGAGCGCCTTCATCCCGGCCCTCAACCTCATCTACCTGGCCACCTTGTCGGTGAACCACGCCGCCGAGGAGGCCGCCCACTTCGTGAAACACGCGGTGTGCGGGGTCCACCCGCCGACGAACTACAAGGACCTCTTCTACTTCCACGTCCTTCACGAGGCGTGCGGCTTCTTCGGTTCGAAGATCATCAACCCCAAGCGCAAGACCGACCACACCGGGAAGCTGCGCCAAACCGTCGCGCGCTCTCGCAAGCGCAAAGGAAAACGCAAGGCCCAGGAGATCGCGGCCGCTTTTGCGCTGGACCACCTCGCCTGGGAGCGGGGCGGGACGGCTCCGTCGGCGTCGGCCCGATCTCTGGCGCGGCCCGAGGTCTTCGTGGCGGCGGCTCACATCCTCGGCTACATCTTGGGCGACAGGCTCTACTACGGGCTCACCAAGGGCGAGATCCCCAAGAAGACGATCCGCAGGCTCTTTCTCAAGCCGCTGGACGGCCCCAACGAAGCGCTGGACACCTACATCGAGCTGTCCGAAGAGGTCCGCGGCGTCAAGATCCCGCGTCGAATTTGAACCGGAAAAGAGCGCCCGGCGCGCCTACTTTTCTTCGGTGGGAAAGACCAGCGTGAAGCTCGTCCCTTGCGTCCGGCTGCTCCGCACCTCGATCTCGCCGCCCGCGTCTCGAATGATCCTCTGGCACACGGCGAGGCCCAGGCCCGAGCCTTTCTCCTTCGTGGTGAAAAAGGGGATGAACAGCTTGTCCATGACCTCGTGGGGGATCCCCGGACCGTTGTCGGTAAATCGAATCTCCAAGAAATGGCTCGTGCCGCCTACGCTATCGGTTCCGTGACGAAGCGAGCGCACCTTCCGAAGCCGGGTGCTCAACTGGAGCCGCTTGTCTTTTTGTTCTTCCATCGCCTGGACCGCGTTTATAAGGAGGTTCAAAAAGACCTGGTGAAGGCGCTCTGCGTCCACTTCGACCCCAGGGAGGTCCTCGCTGAGATCCATGCTCAGGTCCAAGGCAGAAGCTTTTCCGGCCTCGAAGACCTGCAACGTCCGCTTGAGGACCTTATTGACGTCCTGGAGCCTCGGCCTCCCCGAGGAGGGCCTCGCGTAGGTCAAAAAATCGCTGAGCACCCTGTTGAGTCGGTCCACCTCCTCGACGATGACGCCCAAGAGCTCGGCCTCGGGGCCGGGATCTTCCTTTGACTGTGACAGCTCCTCGACGAACTGAGCCGCTCCTTTTATCGATCCCAGAGGGTTGCGGATCTCGTGGGCGAGCCCGGCTGCCATCTGCCCGAGGGCGGCGAGGCGGTCGCGCTCCTTTATCTGTTTGTAAAGCCGCGAGTTCTCCACTGCGATAGCCACCTGACCGGCGAGCCCCGCCAAGAGACCCACGTCCTCGGGCGAGAAGGGATCGCCCAGGCGCTCGTCTTTGAACGAGAGCACCCCGTGAAGCTGCTCATCGCCGTAGATGGGCAAGAGCACATCGGCCTGCAGCGCCCTGAGCAGCTCGGCGGTCTCGGCCTCTCTCTGGGCGCTGTTGGTGGCGTTTTGCTGCAAGAAGCGCTCGCGATTTTGAGCGACCACCGAGGCCATGAGCGGCTTGCCTTGGGTCACCGGCCTCAAGTACCTGCGGATCTGCGCCGCCTCGATGCGCTCCGAAGACGGCTTGGGGCCGATGTTGCCGTGGAGGTCAAAGCCCGTCCCTTGAGGGTCGATGAGGTAGACGGCCGCGTGGGTGAGCCGGCGGGACTTGCTGAAACCACCCACGAGCACGCTCACGAGCTCCTCGGTCTCGATGACGTGAGACAGCCGGCGCCGCAGATGCCCCACCTCCTGCTCGAGCTGAGCGCGCTCGCGAAAAAAGAAATCGGTGATCTTGCGCTCCACCAGATCGCGCAGCGGGTCGAACAGGATCAAGATCACCAAGGACGCGAGGAACGCGTTGATGGAAAAAGCCTTGTCCGCCCAGGAGACGAGGCCCGTGTAGATGGTGGCCAGGGAGATGCCCATCAAGGACAAGACCGCGAAGCGCCCAAGCATCTCGTAAAGATCGAAGATGCGGTAGCGCATGATGCTCTGGGAGATGACGTAGAGATAGATGAGCGTCATCGCCAAGCCGATGGGG
>JAABTR010000045.1 GCA_011389755.1 Deltaproteobacteria bacterium
AAGATCGAAGATGCGGTAGCGCATGATGCTCTGGGAGATGACGTAGAGATAGATGAGCGTCATCGCCAAGCCGATGGGGGGCATCTCCATCTCGATGACCTGGTCGAGCCGATCGGTGACCTGAAAGGTAAGCGACAAAAGCCCGCCGATGACGAGGTAGCGGATGCGGGCGGCCTCGATCCGGCTCGTGGCCTCCTTGACCTGGACGTTGAGGTTGAAGTTGGCCACCAGCATGAAGCCCACCACGTAGGCGAGCACCGCCGGCCCCACCGCCGGCCGCAGGGACGACGGGTAGAAGATCACCGCGAGCAGGATCGCACCGAGCACCGCCGCCAAACCACCCAGCCTGCCGGCGCCGCGGGACCCGGAGGAGAACTCCCGAAAAAAACGCAGGCCGCCTTGGGGGATGAGCACGGCCAGCCCCAGGGCGATGCGCTCGAACCACGGATCACCCCGCCACGCGAAGAGGAACGAGAAGAGATAAAACGCGGTGACGTTGCCGGCGAAGAGGACGAACAGCTTCTGGCGAAGATCCTTGTGCCGCCGCAGAAGAACCGAGACGCTGATGGCCAAGGAGATGATGAAGCCCAAGAGGGTGCTTTGAATTCTGGCGTCGTCCACGATTCTCTAGGTACGGCGAAGCCGCGTGTGAGTCAAAGAGCTTGTTGCGCGCGTCTCGAGCCGAGAAGATGCATTCGAGTCGAAAACGTGAAAAAATCGCCGCCGTAAAAAAAGCGTTCACGACAAAAGACCGCTCGAGGGAAATCGAGCGCTCGGGCTCGAATAAAAAAAAGAACTTTTTTCGGGCCGGACCGTCGTTACAGCACAAGAGATGTCGAAAAGAGCCCCGCTTCGGGCCTGGCATAAGGACGGGAGGTTTGGACCGATGACGCGTAAAGCGATGTGCTTTTTCTTGTCGATCTTGATGACCGGTTGCGGCGGCCGCCCCTCGGAGGTGAGAGACACCTCGGACCAAGCGCCCTCAGAAGGCGTCTCGCAGCCCGCCATAGTCGGTTTTTCCAAGGAGGCGAAGATGAAGGGTCTCGAGATGAACCTCAGGCAGGTGGAGCCTCCCGCCGCGCCGGGAGTGAGAAATCCCCTCGCCAAGACCACGCCCTTGTCAAAAGGGCAGACCCGGCGGCTCATCGCTTCGCTGCCAGAGCTGGACGTCGAAGGAGACGACGCCGCCCCGTTTCGAAAGCGCGCGGGCTCCCCTCCACCTCCGCGCACCGGAGCCACGACGCGCGCTTCGTTTCCGGCGCAGCAAACGCGGCCCCTGCCCGCCCAGGGCAAAGGGCCGCTCACCGTCGTTCGATACGCGCCCCAGGGCGACGTGGACCTCGCCCCCCACGTGAGCCTCACCTTCTCGGAGCCGATGGTAGCGGTGACGACCCAAGCGCAGGCCTCGAAGACCGCACCCGCCCGCCTGACGCCGAAACCAAAGGGAGAGTGGCGCTGGCTCGGGACCCGAACTCTTTTGTTTTCCCCCGAACACAGGCTGCCCATGGCCACCGATTACCGGGTCGTCGTTCCCTCTGGGACGAAGAGCGCGCGTGGATCGGGCCTTGCCGAAGAGCTCGGCTTCTCCTTCTCGACCCCGGCCGTTGGGCTCGCGCGGCACGTGCCCTTCGGAGACGACCCGGTGGACCTGCGCCCGGTCATCGCCGTCGAGTTCGACCAGCGGGTCGACCCCGAAAAGATCGCGGAGCACATAGCGCTCACAAGCGGTAAAACCTCCTACCCCCTGCGCCGCGCCGAGCGCGCCGAGATCCGCAGGGACGAAGAGGCGCGCCGCCTCCTGGAAGGAGCCGCAGAGGATCGCTTTGTCGCGCTGGTCCCTGCGCGGCCCCTGCCCAAGGACACCACCTTCCGGTTGGTCCTCAAAAGAGGCGCGCCTTCTGCCGAAGGGCCGAGGCGCACACCGGGCGAGCAGGCGTTTACGCTCCGCACCTACGCCCCGCTGCGCATCGAGCGCTCCGAGTGCGGCTTTCGCGGCAGCTGCCCGCCCACGGCGGCCTGGCGCATCGATTTCAACCAATCCCTCGCCGAAGACAGCATCACCGCCCAGGACGTCAGGGTCTCGCCCGAGATCGAACATCAAAAAATTCTCCTAAGCGGACGAACGCTGCAGATAGAAGGCGTCAAGCAGGGCCGCACTAGCTACGAAGTGATCGTTCCCGCGGGGCTCAAAGACGCGTTCGGGCAGACCCTTGGTCAAGACCAGAAGGTGACGTTCGACGTGGGACCGGCCGACCCGGCCTTCTTCGGTCCCGGCGAAGCCCTGATCACGCTCGATCCTCACGGTCCGCCCGAGCTGACGGTCCACTCCATCAACCAGGAGAAGCTCCGCCTGCGCGTCCACCGGGTGGGGGCAAAGGACTGGTCTGACTACATCCTCTTTCTGCGCAAGCGCTATCGCAGCGACGACACCCCGGCCCGCCTGCCCGGAGAGCCGATCGCCGACGAGCAGCTTAAGGTGCGCGGGCCCAAGGACACCCTCACGGCCACCCACATCGATCTGTCGTCCTACCTCGAAGCTGGGATCGGTCAGCTCATCGTCTGGGTCGAACCGGCCACACGCAGCCGGGAGCGCTGGAGGCGCGACGGGTCGATCACGTGGGTCCAGTCCACCCGCATCGGACTGCAGGCGTTCTCCGACAGCCATGAGCTCGTCGCCTGGACCACTTCACTCAAAGACGGTCAGCCCCTGCCCGGGGCCTCGGTCCTCGTCCTCCCGGGCAAGACCCTCTCCGGGCAGAGCGACGACGTGGGGCTGACTCGATTCGATCTCCCCGAAAGCGCTCAAGGGCCGGCGGTGCTCGTGGCGCGACAGGGGAAGGACGAGGTCCTCCTGCCCCGCACCATGAGCTTTTGGGACCAGAGCGCCGCGTGGCAGAGGGTGGAGCGGGCCGGTCGCATGACCTTTTACACCTTCGACGATCGGCGGATGTACCGCCCGGGCGAGCAGGTGCACCTCAAAGGCTGGATCCGCGAAAGAGAGGCCGGGCCCCGCGGGGGCATCGACGCGGTCTCTCCCTTGCCCCGCGCGGTCTCATGGTCGCTGCGCGGCGCTCGCGGCAACGAGCTCTCCAAAGGCCGCGCCGCGCTGTCCAAGCTGGGCGGGTTCGACCTGAGCGCGGAGCTGCCCAAGGACGCCAACCTCGGCTCGGCCTGGTTCCAGCTGGAGACCGAGGGCGGTGAAAAGCTCGAGGGGACGAAGCACCATCACTCCATCCAGATCCAGGAGTTCCGCCGGCCCGAGTACGAGGTGACCACCTCCACGAGGCACCACGACCCCGTGCTCGGCCAGGAGGCGGTCGTCGACGCCCGCGCCGCTTACTACGCCGGGGGCGGCCTGCCCGGGGCCCCCATCACGTGGACGGTGCGGGCCGAGCAGAGCTCTTTTGTGCCGCCGAATCGGGACGAGTACCATTTCGGCCCCTGGCACCCCTGGTGGATGGCCTGGGGCGGCCCCTCGGGGGTCACCACCACGAAGAGCCTGTCCGGCACCACCGACGCGCTGGGTGAGCACCACCTGGGGATCCACTTCGAGGCCCTGGATCCCGTGGCGCCCATGAAGGTCACCGCCCAGGCCCGGGTCACAGACGTCAACCGCCAGACCTGGAGCGCCAGCTCCTCGATGCTCCTCCACCCCAGTGAACTCTACCTAGGGATCAAGACCGACAAAGGGTTCTACGAAAAAGGCGACGCCGTCGAGGTGGAGGCCCTCGCGGTGGACCTCGAAGGCGAGACCCGAGGCGATGTGCCCGTCGACATGACCCTGGCTCGCCTTGAGTGGAAACGCAAAGGCGACCAGTGGATCGAGGTCGAAGAAGATATCAGCACCTGCCGGGTGGTCTCCACCGGCGCCGCCGTCTCTTGCGCCTTTGAGCCCGAGCAGGGCGGCACCTACCTGCTGCGGGGGGTCGTCGAGGATCCGGCCGGCAGGCCCAACGTCACCACGACCCGTCTGTGGGTCAGCGGCCGGGACATGCCCGAGGACAGGGGCCTCGAGCGCGAGGAAGTGACCCTGGTCCCCGACAAAAAAACCTACGCTCCTGGGGACCGGGCCAAGGTGTTCGTCCAGGCGCCTTTCGCCCCGGCCGAGGGCGTCATGACTCTGCGGCGGGACGGCCTGGCGGACGTGCGCCGGTTCACCATGAAGGAGCCGACCACCACGCTCGAGATCCCCATCGAGGCCTGGGCCATGCCGAACCTCCACGTCCAGGTGGACCTCGTGGGGGCCAAGAGTCGAGATGAAGGAGAAGAGCTCCCGCCCCGGGTGGCCCACGCCTCCGGCCAGGTGGAGCTCAAGATCCCGCCTTTCCTGCGCACCCTCGACGTCGCGGTGGATCCCGCCGCGAGGCAGCTCGCACCGGGTGCCGAGACACGAGTCACCGTCCAGGTTCTCGACGCCTCAAAGAAACCCGTCGAAGGCGCCGAGGTGGCGCTAGCGGTGGTGGACGAATCGGTGCTGGCGCTGACCGGATACCAGCTCCCCGACCCCCTGTCCGTCTTCTACGCGAGCCGCGGCCCAGGGGTTTTCGACTTCGCGGTGCGCGACCATATCGTCTTGAGCGATCCCCGGCACCTGACCCAGGGCATGGGGCGAGGAGGAGGCGCGATGGGTGAGGGATCCGCCCCCTTGATGCTCACCCGCGGGGCCGCGATGCCCATGGCCGCCCCCGAGGCCGCGGATGCGGCCCCGAGAAAGGCGAAGATGGCGAGGGCACAATCGCTCTCCGGGGCCGACGAAGCCGGCGAACCGGTCACAGCCGTGCGGATGCGCGAGGACTTCAGGGCACTGGCCCTCTTCGCCCCGGCCATGAAGACCGGCGCCGACGGGCGGGCCGTCACCACCTTCACCTTGCCCGACTCCCTGACCCGCTACCGGCTCATGGCCGTGGCGGTGGCCGACGAGGCGCTGTTCGGCAAGGGCGAGTCCACCGTCACCGCCAGGCTCCCGCTCATGGTGCGCCCCTCGGCGCCGCGCTTCATGAACTTC
>JAABTR010000046.1 GCA_011389755.1 Deltaproteobacteria bacterium
TCGGCAAGGGCGAGTCCACCGTCACCGCCAGGCTCCCGCTCATGGTGCGCCCCTCGGCGCCGCGCTTCATGAACTTCTGCGACAAGGTCGAGCTCCCGGTGGTGTTTCAAAACCAAACCGATGACGCGCTGTCGGTCCGGGCGGCGCTCAGAGGCTCCAACGTCACCATGGCCTCTTCCATCGAAGAGCTCGAGGTGAGACCTTCCGAGGGCAACCTGTCACACGCGGCGGTGGGGTTCGACGTCCCCGCCGGCGACCGCGTGGAGGTCCGGTTCCCAGTGGCCGCCTCCAGCGCCGGCACCGCGCGATTCCAAGTCGTCGCCCAGACCCGGGGAGCAAACGACGCGGCGAGCTTCCAGCTGCCGGTCTACACGCCGGCCACCTCCGAGGCCTTCGCCACCTACGGCGAGCTCGATAAAGGCGCGATCATCCAGCCGGTGCAGGCGCCGGCGGACGTCTGGCCCCAGTTCGGCGGGCTGGAGATCACCACCTCCTCGACCCAGCTCCAGGCGCTCACCGACGCCGTGATCTACCTCGTGAGATACCCGTTCGAGTGCTCCGAGCAGGCGGCCTCCCGGGTGCTGGCCATCGCCGCTCTGCGCGACGTCCTCTCGGCCTTCGCCGCCGGGGGCCTGCCCAAAGAAAGTGAGCTCGCCGCCGCGGTCGGCGACGACATCGAGCTGCTCGGTCGCCGACAGAACTCCGACGGAGGGTGGGGCTTTTGGCGCCGCGGGGATCGATCGTGGCCCTACCTGACCGCCCACGTCGCCCACGCCCTGGCCGCCGCCAGGGAAAAGGGCTACCAGGTGCCCGACTCGACCTGGCAGCAGGCTCTGCACTACCTGCGCAACATCGAGGATCACCTGCCGCCTTGGTACTCGAAGAAGAGCCGAGACGCCGTGCGCGCCTACGCCCTCCATGTCCGCACCAAGATGGACGACGGCGACCCCAATCGCGCTCGCGGCCTGTTCGACGAAGCCGGACTCGGCGGTCTGTCCCTCGAAGCGATGGGCTGGCTCTTACCGGTCTTGGACCAAGGAGGCGCCAAAGAGGACGTCGAGCGCATCCTGCGCCACGTGGGCAACCAGGTGGTGGAGACCGCGGCCGCGGCTCACTTCACGACATCCTACAGCGACGGCGCGCACGTTCTGTTTCACTCGGACCGCCGGGCTGACGGCGTCCTGCTCGAGGCGCTGCTCGCGGTCCGGCCGAAGAGCGACCTCATCCCCAAGGTCGTCCGCGGTCTTTTGGCCCACCGCACCGAGGGGAGATGGGGGAACACCCAGGAGAACGCCTTCGTGCTGCTGGCCATGGATCGCTACTTCCAA
>JAABTR010000047.1 GCA_011389755.1 Deltaproteobacteria bacterium
ACCTTCGAGAAGACCGCCCCCGACTTCGTGGCGCGGGTCTGGCTCGGGGAGCGCTACGCTGGGGACCAGCGCTTTAAAGGGCGAAGCAATGTTCGGCAGCTCCTCGAGGTGCCCATGGACCAGCTCGGCGCCCCCGGACAGACCGAGCCGCTCACCCTGCAAAAGGACGGCCGAGGCCGTCTCTACTACCGCATCGGTCTCAGGTACGCCCCCAAGGATCTTTCGCTCGCGCCCGCGGACTACGGTTTCGCCGTGGAGCGCAGGTACGAGGCGGTGGACGATCCCGGCGATGTGCGCCGAGACAAAGACGGCACCTGGCGCATTCGATCCGGCGCCCGGGTCCGGGTGCGCGTGGAGATGGTCGCCCCGGCCAGGCGGTACCACGTGGCGCTCATCGACCCGCTGCCGGCTGGGTTCGAGGTGATAAACCCGGCCTTGGCGGTGAGCGAGTCCGTCCCCGAAGACCCGCAGGCCGCGACGGGAGAGTCTCGCTACTGGTGGTGGCACCGCCCCTGGTACGAGCACCAGAACATGAGGGACGAGCGGGTCGAGGCGTTCGCCTCGCTTTTGTGGGACGGCGTGCACGAGTACACCTACGTCGTCCGCGCGACGACCCCCGGCTCCTTCGTGGTCCCCCCGACCAAGGCCCAGGAGATGTACCACCCCGAAACCTTCGGCCGCGCCGGGACCGACAAGGTCATCGTGGAGTGACCCTCCTTTAGACCCGCCTTCTTCCTACTTGCGATTCTTGGTCAGCTGCTCGACGATCTTGGGGTCGGTGATCAGCCTCGCGTCGTCGAGGCCTATGGGCTCGCCGGCGGAGACGCGGCGCAGGACGCTGCGCAGGAGCTTTCCGCTTCGGCTGTAAGGGAGCTTGTCGACGAGCTGGAAGCCCGCCGGGATCGCTTCGTCGCCGAAACGCTCCGCTATCTGTCGACCCAGGGCGTCAACGTCGATGGTCGCGCCGTGTGCCGGTTTGACGAAAGCCCGGAAACCGGATTGAGCGCCGCCTTCTTGAAATCGCACCACGGCGACCTGGTCGACGCCTTCGGCCTCGGCGATGAGCGCCTCGAGCTCGGCGGTCCCGACCGCGTGGCGACGCCCCAGCGTCACTCGCGCCTCGCCCATGGTCCAGAGCAGCCCGCTGCGGTCCCGGCGCGCCTTGACCTGGAGAGGGATCGGCGGCTCGATGCCCTGGAGCTCCCGCGCGAGACCGGGGGTCGCTCTCCTCAGGCCCAAGATGCCTCCGTAGTTCGTGGGGCACTCCTCTCCGCTCGGTTCGATGACCGCGATATCGAAGCCCGGGGCGGCGTGGGCCACCGAAGACGGCCGCACTTTCGTGATCCCCGGGTTCGGGCCGGCCACGAACCCCCCGCTCTCGGGTCGGGACAAGACCTGGATCACATGAGGTGTGCCCGAAAACATCTTCTCCCGGAGCAAGGTGTGGGCCCGCGGCTCGAGGGTCTCCCCCTCGACGATGAGCAGCGCCGGGCCGGGCGCCGGTTCGGGCTCGGACTCGAGGGCCGCCGCCGCGACGCGGGTCGCGAGGTTGGCGCTTATCATAAGAGTCGAGGCGCCCAATTTTTGGGGCAGCTTGGCGAGCGCGGCCGCATCGAGGGTCTCTTCGGCGTCGTAGGCGCCCACCCGCGCCCCACGGGCCAGTCCGCCCAGCAGCGCAGCCAGATGGGACACGTGGTGGGAGGGGGTCGCCACCCAGAGGCGCTCGTTCGAGCTCTCGCCGCCGAGCAAGTACTGATGCGCGCAGGCGGCTTGGACCAAGAAACCTCCGGTGGGGATCTGGAAGAGCTCCCCCGTGGAGTCCGCCAGGACAAAAGCCGGGTGCATGGGGCCCACCGGCTCAAACCGAATCTCCTCCGAGGATCCGGAGGGCTCGAGCGCCTGCGAAAGCTTCAGATAGGGAGCCCCGTCAACGACCTGGTCGGCCCTGTCATCCTCTGCTTCGAAGATGGCCGCTTTGCACGACGCCGCCCCAAACCTGTGGGCCAGCTCCCCGGCGCCGCGGTTCCGACCCACTGGCGCGCAGACGAGCCCGAGGCCGGCGCAGGCCAAGACGGCGGCGACCAGCGCCTCGCCGGCCGGCAGGCAGATGAGCACCCGGGCCCCCGGCTCGAGCTGCCAGGAACGGATCTGAGCCGCCACGTGGGCGGTCATTTTCAAAAGCTGTGCGCGGCTCATGGTCCTCGAAGGCCCTTTGGGGCCCGCGGACTCGAACGCCTCCCGCTCCGCCGGGCCCGGGCGCACCTGGGAGCCCAGGCATGTCGTCGCCAGATTCAGCCGGCCCTGGGGGAACCAATCGCCACTCGTGCCGGCGCCGATGGGAGAGGTGCTCCAGGAGATATCGAGGGCCGCGCGGTACCAAAAATCGTCCGCAGCTAAATTAGCTCTACGAAGAAACTCGGTGTAGTCCTCGGGGGTCGCGAAGCGGGTGGTCTTTCGCAGGGCTTCGGGCGGCGCAATGGCCGAGAGCCCCAAGAGTGTTTGTCTGGAGTCTGCGGTGCTCACTTGCCCCTCCTTTGTTTGGCTTTCTTGGCCAGCACGAGCGCCAGCGCGATGGAAGACAGCTTTGACCGGGACGAGTCGCCGCGAGAGGTCAAAACGAGCGGGACGTCGCCGCCGATGACGGCCCCCGCGATGGTGGCGTGGCCGGTGACCGTGAAAGCCTTGTAGATCGCGTTGCCCACGTCGAGGGTGGGCACCAGCAACAGATCGGCGTCTCCGCGTATCTTGCCGGTGTATCCCTTCTCCCGCGCCGATTCGGGCGAGAGCGCGAGATCGACGGAGATGGGGCCTTCGATAATGAGGTCCTCGCGATCGGCGAAGCCGGAGGCGATGTCCCTGGCCTCCACCGAGGAGATCACCTTGTCGCTGACCTTCTCCGTCGCCGATATGATGGCCACCTTGGGTTTTGGGAGCCCGAGGTCGTGGAGGGCCCGGAGGGAGTTCTCCAAGATGCTCACCCGCTGCTGCAAATCCGGCTGAGGGTTGATCGCCGCGTCCGACAGCGCCACGAGCTTGGGCCTGCCGGGGATCTCGAAGAGGCCGATATGGCTGAGCATCAGCCCCGAGCCGGTCAGGCCTTTTTTCTTGAGACCTCTGAAGTAGCCCTTGAGCAACCCGGCGGTGGTGACCGATCCCTTCATGATGATGTCGACCACGTCGGCGTTCAGAAGCTCCACCGCCTTGCCCACCGGGTCTTCGGCGTCCACGATGAAGAAATTCTCTTCGTCGATGGGCACGTCAAGCTCCCAGGCCAGGTGAGAGACCTTCGAGTAGGGCCCGAGCAGGACGAACCGAGCGAGGCGGCACTGGGGATCGCCCGCGGCGAGCTTGGCCGCGAGCAGGGCCTCCTCGTTGTCCGCGCCGGCGATGGCCACCATGGGCAGCTCGCCGCTGGGGCGGGCCGCGTCGATGATGTCGTCGAGAGACGCGAGCGTCCCGCCCTTGCGCTCCTTCGTTTTCTCCCGTGCGAAGATCTCCGTGTCCAAGAGCGCGTCTTCAGCGCTGCGCTGCTCGGCCAATTTGTCCCGCGCCTCCGCGTAGCTTCTGTGGGCCTTGGGCTTGGCGGCGAGGCGCAAGAGGCCTGCGGCCAGCGCTTGGTATTCCACCGATCCGGGCGCGCGGATCACCGGGACGGGCAGATGAATGAGGTTCTTCACCTTGTCGCAGAAGCCCTCATCGTGAGCGAGCCCGCCCGAGAGGATCACGGCGTCGAGGGGCCTGCGCGCCGCGGCGAGCTCCAAGATCCCCGCCGCAACCCTTGCGGCGAACCAGTCGTCGACGAGCTGCCTCTTTTCAAGCTGCTTCGGGTCGAGCTTCGCAGGGTCGGCGTCGTGGAAACGCGCGAAGCTGTCGGTCCCAGCAAGCCCCAACAAACCTCCCCCGGTCTCGGTGACCTCACAGCGGAGCCGATCGAGGTTGTAGGCCCCTGTCTCGAGCATGGAAATGACCTCTTTGAGCGGCAGCTTTCCGGCCCGGTTCGCGGACGGGATGTTTCCAAACGCGTTCACGGTCTGGACCATCCGCCCATCGAGGTACCTCATGGCGCTCATGCCTCCGCCCATCTGGCACAGGCCGAGGTGCGCCTGTGTCTCGTCAACCTCGAAGATCCGCTCCCAGAGCTGGGCGAGGGCGTGGAGGTTCAAGTAGTGGCCCGCGGCGCCGTCGGTCCTGATGGCCTTCGATCCGGTTATCCGGTAGAGCGCATCGACCTCATCGCAGGTCACCGGGTCGGTCACCGAGACGACCACGTCGGAGTGGATCATGTCGGCGATGGCCATCGCCATGGGGACCGAGAGATTCGAGGCGTGCCTGAACTCGGCGCGGCCGAGGTCTTCGAGCATGTGAGGGGTGACCCTGTAGGTTCCCGTGGGGACCTTGGCCAAGAAGCCTCCTCGCGCCGCGATGCCCGAGAGCTCGTTCAGGTTGAGGCCGACCTTCTGGATCCACGCGGCGATCCGCTGCGCGCGGACGCGGACGCCATCGTCAACGCCGGGTTCGCTGGGGATCTCATCCTTGGCGATGAGCGACAGCCCGTTGTAGACCGCGACCTTGGTGGACGTGGAGCCAGGGTTCAAGACGAGGGTGCTCCATCCGGTTCTCCGAACGACAGACGCGACCTCTTCTCCGACGAGGAGAGACAGGACCGGGTCCTCAGCGCCGACGCTCACCCCTGCGAGGAGCTTCGCAAAGCGCGCCTCCATTCGATCCGCCAGGTCACGCGCGGACATCCTGCCGCTGCGGGCTTTTTCGAGAGTGTTGCGGTAGTCCTTCCAATCCAACGAGGTGCCTCCTAGAAGCTCTAACTTTTGGGACATCAGTTACGACACCCGAAATGTTTTCGTCAATGGGGTTCTACTTGAAATCGAGGTCGAAGTGGTAAACATCC
>JAABTR010000290.1 GCA_011389755.1 Deltaproteobacteria bacterium
TGGTTGATGCTCCACATGACGCAGTCCTTGGTCTTGTGGCCGTCGGAGATGCACACCTCGGTGGCGCTGCCGCGCTGTGTAAAGCCATCATACGAGTAGAACATCCCGCTGGAGATTTGGAGCTGCTTGAGAGCTCGAGGGACGGCCGGCTGAGCTCCTCGTCAAAGCTCATGTAGCGCCTGGGTTTTTTCATGATCTTCTCCATAAAATCGCCTGAACTATAGAGGCGACGCGCGGATTGTTAACGGTAAAGGTGAACGATGAAGCCACGAGCGCCAAGTGTGGCCGCGAAGAAATGTAAGGCGACCTTCACCGCAGGGCACCGGGGCAAAAGGCGTTGTGAAAAACATTTTATTTGTGCTCCGCCCCAATGGGTGAGAGTGATTAGTATCGATCTTTTTTGTTGGAGATGGACCCGGTCCACAGCGGCCTGGCAAGGCAAGGCCTGGCAAGACAAGGGAAGGGAACTATGGAGACTTTTGTATATGAAAATCCGGCGAACCTCGTAGAGGTGTTCGAGAATTCCGTTGGGAGCTACGGCGGCAATCCGCTGCTGGGTATCCGCGGCGATTCGGGACAGTACGTCTGGACCACTTACTCGGACGCGGGCAAGAGAGTCGACGACGTGCGGGGCGGGCTGGCCGCCCTGGGGGTTGAGCGGGGGGACTCGGTGGGGATCATCGGGAAGAACAGCCTCCCGTGGCTGGTGGGCGCCTATGCCAGCTACGGCCTGGGGGCCAAGTGGGTGCCGATGTACGAGGCCGAGCTCGAGAGCGTTTGGCGGTACATCGTGCAGGACGCCGCCATCAAGGTATTGTTCGTGGCCAGTGAGGAGGTCTACGAAAAGGTGAGCGGTTGGCAGCAAAAGATCTCCACGCTAAAGCACGTCATCCGGACCTACGGGAGTGGAGAGGACAGCCTCGAGTCCTTGGAGAAAAAGGGGAGGAAGGAGCCGGTGCGCGCGATTCACCCCGCGCACAACGAGGTGGCCAGTTTGATCTACACCTCGGGCACCACCGGCGATCCCAAAGGGGTGCTGCTCACCCACGGAAACATCACCAGTAACATGATGGCCGGCGCCCGGCGGATAGGAGATCTCGAACCGTCGAGCCGGAGCCTGTCGATCCTGCCCTGGGCGCACGCCTACGCCCAGACCGCGGAGCTGCACGCCTTCATCCAGTCCGGTGGATCGATCGGGCTGGCCAGGGACGTGACCACGGTGGTCGAGGATATCATGCTGGTCAAACCGACCCACCTGATCGCGGTGCCACGGGTGTTCAACAAGATGTACAACGGCATCCACGCCAAGGTGGACGAGCAGGGGGGCATCGCGAAGTTTCTGTTCGACCTGGGCGTCAAGAACGCGGCGCGCAAGCGGGAGATGGCCGGTCAGGGGCAGTCGAGCTTCTTGGTCAACGGCATCGTGAAGATCGCGGACAAGGTGGTCTTCCGGAAGATCCGCGACAAGTTCGGCGGGCGGCTCCATGTGGCCCTGACCGCCAGCGCCACCATGAACGAGGAAATCGCCTATTTCTTTTATGATATCGGCATCCCGGTGCTCGACTGCTACGGGCTGACAGAGACGTCCCCGGCTGTGTCCATGAACTCCGTGTCCACCATCAAGTTCGGCACCGTGGGCAAGCCGATCGACAACGTCATAGTCAAGGTCGACACGTCGCTCGGGGACCCCGCGCGGGGCGAAGGCGAGGTGATCGTCTACGGTCCGAATATCATGGTCGGATACCACAACAAGCCGGAGGCGACCGCCCAGGTGCTCACCGAGGACGGGGGATTCCGCACCGGCGACATCGGCCTGCTCAACGAGGAGGGCTACCTGGTGATCACCGGGCGCATCAAGGAGCAGTACAAGCTGGCCAACGGCAAGTACGTGTTCCCCGCCGGTATCGAGGAGGCCATCAAGCTCTTGCCCGAGGTCGCAAACGTGCTGATCTTCGGCGACGGCAAGGACTACAATATCTGCCTGCTCGTGCCCGACTTCGAGATGCTCGGGGGCTGGATCAAGAAACATGGCCTCCCGAGCGATCCATCCGAGCTCGCCAAGTCGGACAAGCTGCAGACCTACCTGACGAACAAAGCCCTCGACCAGCTCAGGGGCAAGTACGGCAGCTACGAGATGCCCAAAAAGTTCTTGTTTCTCGCTGAGGATTTCACCGTGGATAACGGCATGCTCACCCAGACCCTCAAGCTCAAGCGCCGCATGGTGCTCGATCACTACGGCGACCAGATCAATAAGCTCTACACTCGGTGATCGAAGGCGCAAAGGCTCGCGCAGCGGCCACCTGGCGCCGGAGAAGAGGCGCTCGCCCTACCCATTGGACTCTTCGCTTGCAACTTCCGCGCCCCATTTGCGCGGCTTGAAGCGCAGAAGCCGCGCGTTGACGGCGACGATGACAGTGGAAAGGGCCATGAGCGCGGCGCCCACCGCGGGTGACAGCACTACGCCCGCCCAGTAGAGGACGCCGGCGGCCAGCGGGATGGCGACGACGTTGTACCCAGTGGCCCAAAAGAGGTTTTGTTTCATCTTGCGCTGGGTGGCCCGGGCGAGCTCCACGATGGAGATGACATCACGGGGATCGGACCGCACGAGCACGATGTCGGCGGACTCGATGGCCACGTCGGTCCCGGCTCCGATGGCGATGCCCACGTCGGCCTGGGTGAGCGCGGGTGCGTCGTTCACCCCGTCTCCGGTCATGGCCACGATGAGGCCCCGGTCCTGGACCTCTTTGACTTTGTCGGCCTTTTTGTCGGGCAATACTTCGGCGAAGTAGTCGTTCAAACCCAGCTCCTTCGCCACCCACTTGGCCACCGCCTCGGAGTCTCCGGTGATCATCATGGTCTGGATGCCCATCTCCTTGAGTCGCTCGAGGGCCTGGCGGGATTCGGGCCGGATGATGTCGGCCAGGCCGATAGCCCCCGCCACTCGGTCTTCGACGAGCACGTAGACCACGGTCTTACCCTGCTCCGCCACCTGCCGCACGGTCTCGTCGTCTACGTTTATCTCGTTCTCCTCGAGGTAGCCGGGGCTGACCACCTTGATTTTCTGGCCGTCCACGATGCCTTGGGCGCCCTTGCCGGGGATGGCGCTGAAGTCCTGGGGAGCCGACAGCGCGACGCCCTTTTCTTTTGCCTTGTCCACGATCCCCTGGGCGATGGGGTGCTCGGATTGGCTCTCCAGGGACGCGGCGAGCCTTAGCAGCTCGGTCTCGTCCTTGCCGTCCAAGAGCATCACGTCGGACACCCCGAAGCGGCCCTGTGTGAGGGTGCCGGTCTTGTCGAACAAGATGGCATTGACCTTGCGAGCGCGCTCAAAAGCGCTGCGATCCCGGATGAGGAGTCCGTTTTTTGCCGAAAGCGCCGTGGAGACCGCCACCACGAGCGGAACGGCGAGGCCCAGGGCATGGGGGCAGGTGATCACCATCACGGTGACCATCCTCTCGAGGGAGAATTCAAAGGCCGCTCCCAGGATGAGCCAGACCACGAGAGTGCCGACGCCCACGGTCAGGGCGGTGAAGGTGAGCCACTTCGCCGCTCGGTCGGCGAGGTTTTGCGTCTTGGAGCGGGACTCTTGGGCCTTTTTAACCATCTCGATGACCTGGGACAGGTAGGTCTCGTCCCCGGTCTTTTCGACCTTCATGGTGAAGGCGGCCTCGCCGTTGACCGCGCCGCCGATGGCCGCGTCACCCTCGGCCTTCTCCACCGGTTTGCTCTCACCGGTGAGCATCGATTCGTTTAGGCTCGTGCGGCCCTTGGTGATGGTGCCGTCGACGGGGACCTTCTCCCCGGGTTTGACCACCACCTTGTCGCCGGGGGAGAGCTCGGTGACCGGGACGTCTTCGGTGCCGCCGGACGAGGTCACCCGGTGAGCCTCGGCGGGCATGAGCTGGACCAAGGATTCGAGAGCCGAAGAAGCCCCCATGATCGAGCGCATCTCGATCCAGTGGCCCAGCAGCATCACGTCGATCAGCGTGGCCAGCTCCCAGAAGAACACCTTGCCCGGAAGACCGAACACCACCGCCGAGCTGTAGGCGTAGGCCACGGTGATGGCCAGGGCGATGAGGGTCATCATCCCCGGATCCTTGCCGCGCAGCTCGTCGACGAACCCGGCCAGAAAAGGCTTGCCGCCGTATACAAAAATTGTGGTGGCGAGCGCCCACTGCACGTAGCTGTCCCCTGGAAAGCGCAGCAGCTCCTGCACTCCGAGGAAACTCTGGATCATGGGCGCGAGGACCAGCACCGGCACCGAGAGCACCACCGACACCCAGAACCTTTGGCGGTAGTCGGCCACCATCACCGCGTGGTGCTCCCCGTGTCCCCCGTGTCCTTTCTTTCCGGTTTCCATGCCGCCCGAGTCCTGCTCGTGGCGATCGGCGTGGGCTGACCTGCCTGGCTCTTCATGTTTGGCTTCGCTGTGCTTCATTTTTGGCACCTCGATTGAAAGCAGTCTCTGCCGGCGTTGTTTTCGGGAAACAAGGTTGTGATTTGCGAGGCGGTGCGCAACCTCTTGGGCGAGGCGCGTCAAAGGATTTGTTCGAAATCGCCTTTTTCGGGGGCGTTTCTCTGGCCGGCGAGGAGGTGACCGATGCGGTTGGGTCTGTGTTGCGTGTTCGTCGAGGAGCCGATCAAGTTTCGAGTGACCACCGCAAAAGCGCTCTTTGCGCTCGCTTTGCCGGCTCGCGTCAAAAGGCTCAAAGAGTTGGCGCTCCACAACGCAGAGTCCCTTTACTCGGCCATCGAGTTTTGCGCGAACAACGGCATCGGCGGCTTTCGGGTCAACAGCCGGATTCTTCCCTTAACCACACACCCGGAGTACGGTTATGAGCCGAAATCATTGGGTGAGGATGTGGAGGTGGCCTTTCGAGCTTGCGGGGAGTTGGCGAAAAAAACCGAAGTGCGCCTCACGTTTCACCCCGACCAATTCGTGGTCTTAAGCTCCCCCAGCATAAAGGTGGTGCAAAGCTCCTTGGCCGAAATCGAATACCAGGCGGAGGTCGCCGAGTGGATCGGCGCCGATGTGATCACTCTCCACGCCGGCGGCGCCTACGGAGACAAAAATGCGGCCTTGGTGAGGCTCGCCAAAAGCGTGAACCGACTGACGTCCGGCGCCCGAAGACGGCTCACTTTGGAGAACGATGATCGAAGCTACGCGCCGTCGGAGCTTATACCTTTGTGTCGACAGCTGGGGGTTCCGTTTGTTTACGACGTCCATCATCACCGCTGCCTCCCGGACGGGCTCGACGTGGAGACAGCCACCCACCTCGCGGTCGAAACCTGGGATCGGGAGCCGCTCTTCCACGTCTCGAGTCCCAAAGATGGTTGGGAGGCTTCGAATCCCCGGCCTCACAGCGATTATATCGACGTCTCGGATCTTCCCGGGCTGTGGGAAAAGATGGATTGCACCGTGGAGGTTGAGGCCAAGGCCAAGGAGCTCGCCGTGCTCGCATTGGCTCGGCAGCTCCGACGTGACTGAAGGTTGTCAGGCACGATCCCAAAGCCGCCGCGAGCAGGTCGGCTGACAGGTGGGGTCGCACTGTGTTCGTCAGTCGAATTCCAGCTGTTAGGGATGTTTTGAGCGCCCGCGGTTCTTTAAAAGCGCCCAGCGCGCGGCGACGCTCAGCAAGATCAGGGACCCGAAAAAGGCCGCCTCGATTGAGAAGACGCGCCCGGCGCTTTGGGCGAAAGGTCCGCCTTGGGGGAGCGTCTCGAACCAGGGCAGCGCGAGGTTCAAGTGGGCGCCGGATATGGGCCAGAACGCGGCCACGCCCCGGCTGTGGTTGTAGAGGGAGTCGAGCAGGATGTGGCTGAGCCACGTGACGCCGGCGAAGACGACGACGGCTGCGCCGCCCATGTGGTCTCGACCCCGTCTCCAAAACAGCATCCCTGCGATGGCGAGCCCCACGAGCAGGGCGTTTGCGATTATCGAGTGGCTTATGTCGTAGCGGTGGTGTCCCCAAAACGGCAGAGGCCAGTCCGGCACATTCGCCATCCCGACGAACAGGCTGAGGAGGGCGAGCTTCCTGGGCGCGGTCCACCTCGCGGGCATGACGGCGACTCCGATGGCAATTCCGAGAAGGCTGTGACCGACTGTCGTCATGGCTCTTTATAGGTTAGTGTGCCAAGCACCGGTCGCCTAGCGGTGGGTTGCTCAAAAATCGACTGGGAGAGGAAATTCCATGAACAAGAAGAAGCTCAAGCCTTCAAACATGATTCTACCCCTGCCGACCTTGCTGGTGGGGACCTACAACGAAGACAAGAGTCCCAACGCCATGGCCGCGGCCTGGACGGCGCCGTGCAGTCAGAAGCCGGTCTGCGTGGGCTTTGCGGTGCGCCATAGCCGCAAGACCTGGCAGAACGTTCAGCGGACCGGGGCGTTCACGCTGAACGTGCCCAAGGCGTCCCAGGCGGCGTCGGTGGACTTCTTGGGGATCGTCTCCGGTTACGATGAGCCCGGCAAGGTGGCGCGCGCCGGATTTGAAGTGGCTCAGGCCGAAGAGGTCGACGCGCCCGTCATCATCGACTGCCCCGTCGTCCTCGAGTGTGCCGTCAAGAAGATCGTCGATCTGGGAAGCCACCTGTGGGTGGTCGGAGAGGTTCGGTGCGTCTTGGTGGACGAAGATCTTATGTCGGAAGACGGGAAGCTCGATGCGCAGGCCTGCGATCCCATCGTCTATGAGACCACCAACCACAACTACCACCGACTCGGCCCCGCCGTCGCCCGCGCATTCAGCGAAGGCAAGAAAATCTAGGCCCTGCGAGCTCGATTTGGCGATGGAGCGGTCGGGCATTCGTGATTAGGTTGTGCCAACGAGCAAAGGAGGCACCCATGAACGCCCAGATCGTTACAGTCACCTTGAACCCTGCGGTCGACAAGACGCTGTCGGTGGAGCGGGTCATACCGGATCGCAAGCTGAGCGGACAGGATGTTCACCGGTATCCAGCGGGCGGCGGCATCAACGTCGCCAGGGCCGTAAGGCAGCTGGGTGGCGCCGCGGTGGCGATGTGGAGCCGCGGTGGCGCCACCGGTGAGATATTGGCTTCGCTGCTCGAAGACGAAAAGGTGCCTCAAGTGCCGATCCCAGTAGAGGACGTCACTCGTGAGAACATCATCGTCGGCGACCAGTCGAGCGGGGAGCAGTACCGCTTTGGGATGCCCGGCGCCGAGCTCAATGAAAGAGAAAGAGACGCCTGGGTGAAAAGGATATCCGGGTTGACTCCGCCGCCGAAGTTTTTGGTGCTCAGCGGCAGCCTGCCCCCCGGAGCTTCGCCCGGCTGGTACGCGGAGCTGGTACGCAGCGTGCCCAAGGAGACGCGCGTGGTCGTGGACACGAAGAAGGACGCGCTGTCCCAGGCCCTCGAGGCGGGCGTCTTTTTGATCAAGCCCAACCTGCATGAGCTCGAGGAGATCGTGGGGATGGAGCTCAAGGACGACGACGACGTCGAACGCGCCGCGCGAGACGTCATCGGACACAAAGGAGCGAAGGCGGTCCTCGTCTCTTTGGGTCGCGGCGGCGCCTTGCTGGTCACAGACGCGCAGACTGAGCGCATATCAGCGCCGGTGGTGCGCTTGCGCAGCAAGGTGGGGGCCGGAGACAGCATGGTGGCGGGATTGGTGCTCGCGTTGCAAAAAAATAGGTCCCTGAGCGATGCGGCCAAGTTCGCGGTGGCGGCGGGCGCGGCGGCGGTCATGACCGGAGGGACCCAGCTCTGCCGGCGAGAAGACGCCGAGAAGCTCTTTGAGCGCATTTTGAACGACAACGGCCTTTGACTCCGACCGCGCCGGTTCCGTGCAGGCTTGTCACGAGGGCTGCAAGCCTGTTAGCCAGGATGATAGAGAATAGGAGGAACCGGCGTGAAGCATTATTGGGTCAGGGGAGTTTTGATCTTGGCGGGGGTCGCGGCTCTTGCCCTCGCCGCGGGCTGCGGCCCCGCGGAACCCGAGCCAGGGGCCGCGCACCGCCGCGAGGCCTCTGCGTTCCCAGCTGCGGACGCCCAGCGGCCCAGCGTGCTTTTCATCGTCATCGACACGATTCGGGCCGATAGAATCTCGTTTTTGGGATACGAGCGCGAGACCACGC